>NZ_JACYVY010000008.1:0-58711 GCF_017151825.1 Staphylococcus sp. EG-SA-18 | reverse complement strand
TAATAACAGTTAGCAATGATGCCCATAATCTTGTCATAATTTTCCTCCAAATATTTGTTTATAATTTATTTTATCGTAAATAACTTGAAGTTACAAAACTTAATTAAAAGGTTATGACTTGAAATTTTGACCAAATTTGATTATTATAAATGTATGTTAGCACTCTTTAATGTTAAGTGCTAAACTTTAGGTTTTTTAAGGAGGAACAATCATGCTAAAACCAATTGGAAATCGTGTGATTATTGAGAAAAAAGAACAAGAACAAACAACTAAAAGTGGTATTGTTTTAACTGATAGTGCTAAAGAAAAATCAAACGAAGGCGTTATCGTTGCAGTAGGAACTGGACGTCTATTAAATGATGGTACAAGAGTGACTCCTGAAGTGAAAGAAGGGGACCGTGTCGTGTTCCAACAATATGCTGGTACAGAAGTTAAACGAGATAATGAAACATATCTAGTATTAAATGAAGAAGATATTTTAGCAGTTATTGAATAATACAAAACTAAATTCATAGATAAATTAAAAAGAACGAAAATGAAATATGACTAAACAAATGGAGGTTTATCATTTATGGTTAAACAATTGAAATTCTCTGAAGATGCGCGTCAAGCAATGTTACGTGGTGTTGACCAACTTGCAAATGCAGTTAAAGTAACGATTGGTCCTAAAGGACGTAATGTTGTATTAGATAAAGAGTTTACAGCACCTTTAATTACGAACGATGGTGTAACGATTGCTAAAGAAATCGAATTAGAAGATCCATATGAAAATATGGGAGCTAAACTAGTTCAAGAAGTCGCAAATAAGACAAATGAAATTGCTGGTGACGGTACGACAACTGCAACAGTATTAGCTCAAGCAATGATTCAAGAAGGCTTGAAAAATGTTACAAGTGGTGCGAACCCAGTTGGTTTACGACAAGGTATCGACAAAGCAGTTAAAGTTGCTGTTGAAGCGTTACATGAAAATTCTCAAAAAGTTGAAAATAAAAATGAAATTGCGCAAGTAGGTGCGATTTCAGCAGCAGATGAAGAAATTGGACGTTATATTTCTGAAGCTATGGAAAAAGTAGGTAACGATGGTGTCATTACAATTGAAGAATCAAATGGACTAAACACTGAACTAGAAGTGGTTGAAGGTATGCAATTTGATCGTGGTTATCAATCACCGTATATGGTTACTGATTCAGATAAAATGGTTGCTGAATTAGAACGCCCATACATTTTAGTAACAGATAAGAAAATCTCGTCTTTCCAAGATATCTTACCTTTATTAGAACAAGTGGTTCAATCTAATCGTCCAATCTTAATTGTAGCTGATGAAGTTGAAGGCGATGCATTAACAAATATCGTGCTAAACCGTATGCGTGGCACATTTACAGCTGTTGCAGTAAAAGCACCTGGTTTTGGTGATCGTAGAAAAGCGATGCTTGAAGATTTAGCTATTTTAACTGGTGCGCAAGTGATTACTGATGATTTAGGCTTAGATTTAAAAGATGCATCAATTGATATGTTAGGTACTGCAAGTAAAGTAGAAGTAACTAAAGATAATACCACTGTTGTTGATGGTGACGGTGACGAAAACAGCATTGATGCACGTGTTAGCCAATTGAAATCTCAAATTGAAGAAACTGAATCTGACTTTGATCGTGAAAAATTACAAGAGCGCTTAGCTAAATTAGCAGGCGGTGTTGCAGTTATCAAGGTAGGTGCAGCAAGTGAAACAGAACTTAAAGAACGTAAATTACGTATTGAAGATGCTTTAAACTCTACACGTGCAGCAGTTGAAGAAGGTATTGTTGCAGGTGGTGGTACTGCACTAGTAAATGTTTACCAAAAAGTAAGTGAAATTGAAGCTGAAGGCGACATTGAAACAGGTGTGAATATTGTACTTAAAGCATTAACTGCACCAGTTCGCCAAATTGCTGAAAATGCAGGATTAGAAGGCTCTGTCATCGTTGAACGCTTGAAAAATGCAGAACCAGGTGTTGGTTTTAACGCTGCTACAAACGAGTGGGTTAATATGTTAGAAGCAGGTATCGTTGATCCAACTAAAGTAACACGCTCAGCATTACAACATGCAGCAAGTGTTGCAGCAATGTTCTTAACGACTGAAGCGGTTGTAGCATCAATTCCAGAAAAAAATAATGACCAACCTAACATGGGTGGCATGCCAGGAATGATGTAAAACTGTTTATAGTTTTGACTAACTAGAAAATTACATTATGCACGAGTATGATTCATTCTAAGTATAAATTAGAATGCACGCAAATATATTTTAATTACGAGACGTCTTCCATTTGGTGACTAAACTTATGGGAGGCGTCTTTTTTGTATGAATTTGTGATTTTAGCATAGATATTCATAGTGGTATTGATATCTTTATGCCGTAATCGTTCTTGTATTTCTTTAATGTGTACACCTGATTCTATGAGCAATGCGCAATGTGTGTATCTGAATGAGTGCGTAGAGATATTTTTGAGTATGCTGGTACGTGACATAATGGTTTGTATCCACATTGATAGTTTTTTCATTACAATGGTTATCATTATATAATTCGTTTTTCCAATTATTTTGAACGTTTATCTTATAATCACGCAACACCTTTATTACATTTGGGTCAACGGAAATCTTACCGATAGAACTTTCAGTTTTAGGGGGAAGTATCTGAAATTTCTTCTTGTTATTATTTGGATTGTAATATGTTTTAGTAATACTAATCGTGTTGTTTTCAAAATCAATATCAGACCACTTCAATGCTAGTATCTCGCCAGCACGACAGCCGGTATATGCAAGTGTGCTAAAGACTTCAAAGCTAGTTAACGGGGCGATGATGAAATAAATACTGATGATTTCTTTTTAATAGGTGATGAAGATTCTGACGAATTGATGATAGACGATAATGTCAATGATCATATTATAAAGAATCACATAGAAATGATTGTTGACAGATTAGCGACCGATAAAGAGTTTTATATTTTTGACTCCCTTATACAAGGACTTAGTTATCAAGATATTAGTAGTGCCTTAGATTGTTCAGAACAATCTGTAATATTATGGTATGAAACCATATTAGATAAAATTGTGGGGGTGATAAAATGAGTGAGTTAACTGCAAAGCAAGCACGTTTTGTGAATGAGTATATTAGAACACTGAATGTAACACAAAGTGCCATAAAAGCAGGATATAACGCAAATAGCGCACATGTGACAGCGTGTAGGTTATTGAAAAAGCCGCACATCAAGCAATATATACAAGAACAAAAAGATAAGATTATAGATGAGAATGTATTAACCGCAAAAGAGTTATTACATGTGCTAACGAATGCGACAGTCGGTGATGAAACAGAAACGAAAGAAGTTGTAGTCAAGCGTGGAGAATATAAAGAAAATCCACAAAGTGGCAAAGTACAATTAGTCTATAATGAACATGTTGAACTGATAGAGGTACCAATAAAACCTAGTGATCGTTTAAAAGCTCGTGAAATGTTGGGTAAATATCATAAATTATTTACAGATAAGCATGATATAAACGGTAATGTACCTATATTCATTAATATTGGTGAATGGGACGGAGGTGATGAGGGGTTAGATAAGGCAGTGAAAGATGTATCTAACGATAATCCTAATCATACTGTGATTGTGGATGATATACCGTTAGAAGATTATGAGTCAATTAGGTTTTTATAAATTGGGTATATATTTTATGGTGTTGCCAGTATTTATTGATAGTATCGGTTAAGACGATGAGAAGAATGAGTGAGATTTAAAAGAGTTGTAAACGCAATATCCTAATGCTGATTTTCATATTGATGATTTAGGGAGGTTTTCAGGAGTAAAAGTATGATATTTTTTTCAAATTACATCAACATTTCAGATTAATTATTGTAATATATAATAAAATGATTTAAGAAAAAGGGAGAAAATGGATAATATAAATAAAAATGAAAAATTTCGTGTTTTGTCAACAATTGCTATTACTATATCATTTATTTTAAATTTTGGGTTGTTTATTTCTCTAGCTATTTGGTCAATAAATTCGATGGGTAATAAACAATGCATTAGTTTGAATTTATTGCTTTCGGATGATACTTTCGCAGTAATTTCAGTAATGACAACTTTGGGAACTGCTATTTTAGGAGGTATAGCACCTTCAATATATGGTATTTTTACATCGCCTATAGATAAAAAAAGTAGTTTTAGGGCTATTAGCGATTGGGAGCAAGAACAAAGAAATAATGTTAAAGATCTGATGATGCTATTACCATTTACATTACTTAGTATTTTAATTGTGATTTTTATTTTTCAGTTTGCATATTCTAAACTATTTAATACGATAGCTATTATAATATTTATTATAATACTTGTTGTTATGTTTTTTTTAATTTTATTAATCTGTTATAAAATTACTGTGATGATATGCAGATATTTTTCAAAAGAATAGCAATGATTTGTTTACGCTGAGAAACGTCCTGATTTGCAGTGAGAAATGATTTTGCGTATCTATTGTATGTAACAATAGGTACATAATATTTTTAGGGTGGGTTATATGAGCATAATTACAAGATTGTTTAATAACAGTGATTTTGAAAAATTAAATCAACTATGTAAATTATATGATGATCTAGGTTATCCAACAAATGAGAATGATTTAAAAAAGAGACTAAAGAAAATAACGAATCATGATGATTACTTCCTACTGCTTTTGATAAAAGAAAATAAAATAATTGGTTTAAGTGGTATGTGTAAAATGATGTTTTACGAAAAAAATGCAGAGTATATGAGAATCCTTGCGTTTGTTATACATTCTGAATTTAGGAAAAAAGGTTATGGAAAGAGATTATTAGCTGATTCTGAAGAATTTTCTAAACGGTTGAATTGTAAAGCAATAACACTAAATAGTGGTAATAGAAATGAAAGACTATCTGCACATAAACTATATAGTGATAATGGGTATGTTAGCAATACATCTGGGTTTACTAAACAACTATAAGTGTGAGCATTCGTATAATACGATGTAGGAACATATTTTATTGTAAATGTTGCATGTATGCCTCGTATTATGACTTATTTAAAGGGAGAAAAAAGGGCATAATTCTTCGATTGTTGGAGAAATGGACTAGATTTTCGAGATTTTCCAACAATAAATCAATGTTGGAAAACAGTTTTTGAGTGACATAATTATGACATAATAGAATTGAAAAACTAAAAATAATAGCGTTGTCTAAAAATTAAAACGCTGATTTAATAATCTTTAAAGCGTGTATTAAAGTAAGTTTTTATTAGTGCATAATGCCGGGAATGATGTAAAACTGTATATAGTTTTGACTAATTAGAAAATTACATTATGAACGAGTATGATGTATTCTAAGTACAAATTAGAATGCACGCAAATATATTTTAATTACGAGACGTTTTCCATTTGGTGACTAGACTTATGGGAGGCGTCTTTTTTATGTGCTAATTTGTAATTGAGATTCATAATGGTATTTAAATCATTATGGTGCGGGAGTTATGGTATTGCCATAATATGAGAGTGCATCCACTTCTATAAGTAATGCATATTGCGAGTGCAGGAATGAATGAGTGCTTGATTAAAATCCTTATGGGTGGTTGACATAATTAAAAGAAACCACATTTAAAATTTCTTAATCACAAGCGGTTAACTAGGTATAGTTTAGTTTTGAGTAAATCTTTTTAAAGGTGTACTTGTGCATTTTACTTAATTAAAGACATAAGACATTTAATGGGCCTAAAATAAATAAAAAACTACCTGTTTAGGTAGTTTTTTTAATGTAATAGATTAAAACACTAGTTCATTTCTTGTTAAAGATGGATAAGCTATTTTATAGATAAATTTGTCCTTTAGTGTAGCGGTAATTTTTAGGACTTTTTGGTGGTATAAATGTTCTTAATAAAGTTAATAGTCCTACTTTACCGCAAAGCATAACGAATATAATAATTATTTTAGTAATACCATGATATTCTGTGGTAAGGTTCATACTTAACCCGACTGTTCCAAATGCAGAAACCACTTCGAATAATAACTTGATTAATGATATGTTCGGATTAATTATCGATAATATAAAAGTAATGATACTGATAAATAGAAATGAGATATTAATGGTAACAATAGATAGTTTTATATGTTTGTCAGATATTTCTTTATTGAATACTGAAACATTATTTTCTTTACGTATATAATTTAGAACAAATATAAACGCCACTGCAAAAGTAGTTATTTTAATTCCTCCAGCTGCACTGAGAGGGGCACCACCAATAAACATAAGTAGCATTAACATTAAGGCGGTAGATTTGTTAATGCTTGCTATATCTATACTGTTAAAACCCGCTGTTCGTGTTGTTACTGATTGGAAAAAAGAATTTCCGATTTTTTCAACTAGTCCCATATGTTGCATAGTATTAAACTGTTCTAATAAAAAGAATGTAATAGCTCCTATAATTATTAGGATACTAGTTGTAGTTAAGACTAATTTAGAATGTAAAGATAATTTACTCAATTTTTTACAATTAATAAAGTCTATTACGACAAAATGTCCAATACCTCCAAATATTATGAGTATTGAGATTGTAATAATGACAATTGGATCACTAGAATAATCTATTAAGTTATTCTTAAAAAGGGCAAATCCGGCATTATTAAAAGCTGATACTGATGTGAATAAACTTAAAAATAATCCTTTGCCTATACCAAATTTTGGTATAAAAGATAAACACAAACAAATCATACCAATTAATTCAGTGACTAAACTATAAATAGCCAAGTGTTTAATTAGCTTAATAACACCACCAGGTTCGTCAATATTCCATGTAACCATAATCAAGAATCTATTTTTCATTGATATCTTTCTATTTAAAAATACTAGTGTCAATAGGGTTACGGTTACGATACCCAGACCACCTATTTGAATTAATAATAGTATTACTATTTCACCAAGTATATTAAACTGTGACCCTATATCAACTGGAGATAGGCCAGTAACTGTAAATGCACTTGAAGCTATAAATAGGGCATCTAAAAAAGATATTGGCTTTTTACCAGTGAAAGGTAAATACAATAAAAGTGCACCTATGATAGTTGTAGAGAAGAATAGCATTAAATAAAAATATAAAGGTTTGTGGACTTTGTTCATTTTAATTGCATACTCCTTTATATTATAAATTAATAATTAGATAATATCATAAATGAAAATAGAAATGTTACTGATGTGTATTACTAACAGGCGTTGACTAATTCTTTTAATATTTTATAATTGAAAATGAATATCAATTAAAAAACAAAAGGATGATATTATGAAAAGATTAATTGGAATTTTATTATGTAATTTATTTATTTTGACTGCGTGTTCAGCATCTGTCGATAAAACAAGTAACTCGACAAAGACTACAGACTATAAAATTGAAAATGGTGAAACACTGAAAGTACCAGAGAAACCTAAAAGAGTTGCTGTATTAACTGGATTTTATGTTGGTGATTTTATAAAGTTAGGAATCAAACCAATTGCTGTTTCAGATATAACTAAAGATTCTTCAATTTTAAAACCTTATTTAAAAGGGGTTGATTATATTGGAGAAAATGATGTTGAAAGAGTTGCTAAAGCAAAACCAGATTTAATTGTTGTAGATGCTATGGATAAAAATATAAAAAAATACCAAAAAATAGCGCCAACAATCCCATATACATACAATAAATACAATCATAAAGAAATATTAAAAGAAATAGGCAAGTTGACTAATAATGAAGATAAAGCTAAAAAATGGATTGAAGAGTGGGACGATAAAACTAGAAAAGATAAAAAAGAAATTCAAAGTAAAATTGGTCAAGCAACAGCATCTGTGTTTGAACCAGATGAAAAGCAAATATACATATATAACTCTACATGGGGTCGTGGTTTGGATATTGTTCATGATGCATTCGGTATGCCAATGACAAAGCAATATAAAGATAAATTACAAGAAGATAAAAAAGGCTATGCTTCCATTTCAAAAGAAAATATTAGTAAATATGCTGGTGATTATATATTTTTAAGTAAACCTTCGTACGGAAAATTTGATTTTGAAAAAACACATACATGGCAGAATATTGAAGCTGTAAAAAAAGGACATGTAATTTCATATAAAGCAGAAGATTATTGGTTCACAGATCCTATTACATTAGAACATTTGAGAAGTAAATTAAAAAAAGAAATTTTAAATAAAAAATAATAGAAATAAGTTGTAAAAATTTTCTTATGCATTGGTACTAATGTTTTTAAGGAGTGATTAAATGAAGCAACTGGTTGGAATTCCCGAATCAATGTTAATTCCTTTGATAGCTCGAGCAAAAGAGTACGAAAACGAAAAACCAATAATAAAAGACGCACTATCTAAAAAAATATTTGATGGTTTAGATGATATGTACAAAAATGTTACATGTGATGACATGTCTCAAATTGGAATTAGTATACGTACTGTGATAATAGATTGTGTTACTAAGAGGCTTATCAAGGATAATAAAGATTTAATCGTGGTCAATATAGGTTGTGGCTTAGATACAAGGTTTCAAAGATTTAATAAAGAAAAAATATCATGGATAGATTTAGATGTACCAGAATCAATAGAAATACGAAAAACATTTTTTAAAGAAAGTAATAGTTATAAGATGATATCTAAATCTATGCTAGATTACAGTTGGATTGATGATGTCAAAAATTATAAATTTTTTAATAGTAAGTCAGATATATTGTTTATTATTGAAGGTGTATTGATGTATTTTGATGAGAGTGTAATGACTCAATTATTGGACACTATTATCAAAAAGATGGGAGATCATAATTTGACATTTGCGATTGAATTTTGCTCAAAAACAATTGCGAATAATACAAAGAGACATCAATCGGTATCAAAGTTATCCTCACAACCTGTTTTTAAATATGGTTACAATGATTTAAAAAAATTGAATGAAATTTTACCAAATACAATAAGAGTAATACATGAATATAATTATTTTGACTATTATAAGAATCGATGGGGCTTATTTGGATATTGTAGATTTATACCTTATTTAAAAAAAGGTTAAACAATAAAATAGTACTTATGAAATATAAAGTTCCAAAGAGACAGAGACATTAAGTTCTTAGACAATGTAAAAAAGCTGATTTCTATAAATTATTTGATAGAAATCAGCTTTTTTCAAATGTATTTGATAATTTACAGCTCGTTGAGCTGCTGTTTTCTAGGGATTTATGTCCCATTCCTTTTACGAGAAGGTTTTTACGAGTTTTATGTAACTATTAGAAGCTATCTTTTTATATGACCATTAGTCAATATATGTATGACAAATCAGCACAATAATTTCAGTTTTACATCACTTAATCAATGAAAATGTGCTTGTTGATATTTGAATATTTACATTCAAACAATATTCATCGTTATTTCTATCAACTTAAAATTCGCAATAAAAAACTGCCAGCATGCGAATAGGGCAGCTGACAGCATCGTTCTTATTTCTCTTTTAAATATTTAATGGAAGCCTCTTTAAAAATATCAATATATTTCAGATACATATCTTTTTCAATATATTCATCGATTTGATGTGCCATTAATGGATTACCTGGTCCAAAAATGGCTAAATCAACATTGTCCTTATTATCTCCTAAGAAACTAGAGGCATCTGTTGCACCTACAAGCGCTGAAACAAATATTTCGTCTTGTTCTACATAACTAGAAGCTACATCTTTAATCGTAGTAATTAATTTGCTATTTTTATCGCTTGTTACAGGTCGGTGATTGCTTGGAATATCGAGTGAAAGCTTATTGCTATCCACATCATTAATGATATTTTGGAAAAACGATTCTATAAAGTCGTTATCATACTCAGGAACTGGTCTTACGTTAAATTCAAGTGAAGCTTCATCTGGTACAGAGTTAAATTGTTTGCCGCCATTTATAATCGAACATACAGCTGTAAGACCAGATGCATAATTTGCATCCTCTTCAGAAATTTCTTTTCCAATCAATGATTTGAACATAGGCGCAACATCTAATTCATGTTTAGTATCTTGTTGTTTAAGCTCTGAATATTTTTCTTTAAATAGATTATAAAATTCAAGCAGTGTATCAATTGCATTGTCACCAATAAATGGAACTGAGCTATGGACAGCTTTACCAGTTGCAGTTACTTTACATGACATAGACCCCTTATGTGCATAATAAATTCCAGATCCAGTTGGTTCAGCAATAATTAAGCCATCGACATCGTCTAAATAGCCTTTATCAGCTAATAATTTGGCACCTTCTTGTTCTTTCTCTTCGCCAGCAGTAGCTAGTAATCTTATCGTTCCTTGAGGCAATTGATTTTGTTCTTTTAATTCAATGAGTGTGATGACCAAAGCCATCAGACCGCCTTTCATATCCGTTGTGCCTCGACCGTATAATTTGCCAGCTTTTTCTGTGAGTTGAAAAGGGGGATAAGTCCAATTATCTTGATTTCCTGCATCAACAACATCCATATGACCACTCAATGCGAGTATAGGTGAGCCGTTACCGATTTCTGCAACGATATTGGCGCGGTGTTCATTAACTTTCAAAATTTCAGATTTAATATCGTACTTGTCGAATAAATCTTTTAAATAATTACAAACGTCTATTTCATTATTATTTTCAGTTTGTAGTTCAACAATATCTGCTAGTAATTGAATTTTTTCTTTTTCACTAAAAGTTGTCATTAAGCTCACACCTTTTCAAAGTAGTATATATATTTATATAAACATAATTTTTATTCTTAAACATAATTTAAAATGCAGAAAGTAGCGTGTTATTTGATTTCGTTCTATGAAATTAACTGTCTAGTATCAACGATCTTATTAACACTGATATCGGGTATGCTTAATTTTATAGTAAATTGTATGAGAAAGATACAGGATATTATTTAGCTAATAATTATATATAAATTTCAAATCGATGGTTATTAACTACTAAATAAAAATATTTACTAAATTAATGACTTTGTACACACATTATTTTTAAAGAGGATAAAGTATTTAATAATATTAACAAAATCATTTAATAAATAGTTAAATATATATTCTCTATTTTTGTGATATTATTCACATGTCGATACATATCAACAAATATCAATCATACGAAAGAAGGTTATAACAATGAAAAATAAAAAACGTGTTTTAATAGCGTCATCATTATCATGTGCAATTTTATTGTTATCAGCAGCAACGACTCAAGCAAATTCAGCTCATAAAGACTCGCAAGACCAAAATAAGAAAGAACATGTTGATAAGTCTCAACAAAAAGAGAAACGTAATGTTACTAATAAAGATAAAAATTCAACAGTACCTGATGATATTGGGAAAAACGGTAAAATCACAAAACGAACTGAAACTGTATATGATGAGAAAACAAATATACTCCAAAATTTACAATTCGACTTTATCGATGATCCAACTTATGACAAGAATGTATTACTTGTTAAAAAACAAGGCTCAATTCATTCAAATTTAAAGTTTGAATCTCATAAAGAAGAAAAAAATTCAAATTGGTTAAAGTATCCAAGTGAGTACCATGTAGATTTTCAAGTAAAAAGAAATCCTAAAACTGAAATATTAGACCAATTGCCGAAAAATAAAATTTCAACTGCGAAAGTAGACAGTACATTTTCATATAGCTCAGGTGGTAAATTCGATTCAACGAAAGGTATTGGACGAACTTCATCAAATAGCTACTCCAAAACGATTAGTTATAATCAGCAAAATTATGACACAATTGCCAGCGGTAAAAATAATAACTGGCATGTACACTGGTCAGTTATTGCGAATGACTTGAAGTATGGTGGAGAAGTGAAAAATAGAAATGATGAATTATTATTCTATAGAAATACGAGAATTGCTACTGTTGAAAACCCTGAACTAAGCTTTGCTTCAAAATATAGATACCCAGCATTAGTAAGAAGTGGCTTTAATCCAGAATTTTTAACTTATTTATCTAATGAAAAGTCAAATGAGAAAACGCAATTTGAAGTAACATACACACGAAATCAAGATATTTTGAAAAACAGACCTGGAATACATTATGCACCTCCAATTTTAGAAAAAAATAAAGAAGGTCAAAGATTAATTGTCACTTATGAAGTTGATTGGAAAAATAAAACAGTTAAAGTCGTTGATAAATACTCTGATAATAAATCATTTAGAGAAGGATAAAATCGAAGGGAAGGATTACAAATGATTAAACAACTATATAAAAATATCACAATTTGTACGTTAGCACTATCGACTACTTTCACTGTATTACCAGCTACTTCTTATGCAAAAATTAATTCTGAAATTAAAGCTGTTTCTGAGAAGAATCTTGATGGTGATACTAAAATGTATACACGTACAGCTACAACAAGTGATAGTCAAAAAAATATTACTCAAAGCTTACAATTTAACTTCTTAACTGAACCTAATTATGATAAAGAAACAGTATTTATTAAAGCGAAAGGAACAATAGGTAGTGGTTTAAGAATTCTAGACCCAAATGGTTATTGGAATAGTACATTAAGATGGCCTGGATCTTATTCAGTTTCAATTCAAAATGTTGATGACAACAACAATACAAATGTGACTGACTTTGCACCAAAAAATCAGGATGAATCAAGAGAAGTTAAATATACGTATGGTTATAAAACAGGTGGAGATTTTTCGATTAATCGTGGAGGGTTAACTGGAAATATTACAAAAGAGAGTAATTATTCAGAGACGATTAGTTATCAACAACCATCGTATCGTACATTACTTGATCAATCTACGTCACATAAAGGTGTAGGTTGGAAAGTAGAAGCACATTTGATAAATAATATGGGACATGACCATACGAGACAATTAACTAATGATAGTGATAATAGAACTAAAAGTGAAATCTTTTCTTTAACACGAAATGGAAATTTATGGGCGAAAGATAATTTTACTCCTAAGAATAAGATGCCTGTAACTGTTTCTGAAGGGTTTAATCCAGAATTTTTAGCTGTTATGTCACATGATAAAAAAGATGAAGGTAAATCAAAATTTGTTGTTCATTATAAAAGATCAATGGATGAGTTTAAAATAGATTGGAATCGTCATGGTTTCTGGGGCTATTGGTCTGGTGAAAACCATGTAGATAAAAAAGAAGAAAAATTATCAGCATTATATGAAGTTGATTGGAAGACACATAATGTGAAGTTTGTAAAAGTACTTAATGATAATGAAAAGAAATAAGTAATAAAAGTTGCCTGCTACATAGAATGTAGTAGGTAACTTTTATTTATATTTGAATAGATAGATTTATTATGATGTGCAGTGTATGAATCTTGTTTGAGTGTAGAGTAAAGACTTGTATTAATGAAAAATTAAAATTGTTAAGATGATTTTATTAAAATGTAAGTCAATTCAAATTTTAACAATATAACTCGCTTCGACCTTTTAGAACGAAGCGAGTTATTAGTTAGTTGAGCACTATTTACTATAGGCTTTGATTGGATAATGATCTGAAAAATCATTGTAAACGTAGTAATATGGGAACGCATATACATCCCATGGCTTAGGTTTTTCAGTCACAACTTCATTGACTAATTGTTTTGGTTGTTTATGATCTTTATCTGTAAATATATAGTCTAAATGTTCTGGTTTACCATTAGGGTAATTATATTTCGCAATTGAATTTGATTGAGGGTCCCATGTGCTATTATGACCTGCATATAGAACATCATTTACATTCAAGTTTTTAAGCATATCTTTGAACTCTGGAGTGCCTTTATTAACATTAAGGTCACCACCTATATATACCGTTTCATCTTTAGGGATATTTTTCTTTTTAACAAAGTCACTGATTTCTTTCATTTGTTCAGCTCTAATTTTTCGATCATGTCCAGCACCACAACGTGAATCTTCAGATTGTGTATGTGTACCGATAACGTGAACGTTCTTACCATTTTTCTCTATTTTTGTATAAACAAAGCCTTTGTTGCTATCATTATCGAATCCACAACCGCTTTTGAAAACATGCTGGATTTTTTCTTTAATAGGATATTTACTTACAATCGCTACGCCACCATCTTCTGCAACAGTTGATGAGTAGCTACCTTCAGTTTTGTCCCACCCTGATTGAGAACGGCCGAGTACAGGTGTTTGATAAGGATATTCTTTTTTCACATTACTTAATAATTTGTCTGATGCACCATTATCAAATGCTTCATTGAATATTACGACATCATTATTTTTAATATAAGAAGATTGTCCGATTAAATCAGCGCGTTTATATTGCCCCCAGTTTGGATACATAGAAACCTTGTAACAACAGTATTTATTGGGTTTGGAGTCCCTAATGGGTCCCTAAATTACATACTTTCTAAAATTTTAGTTGTTTTTTTGTCCTCTTCATTAAATTTTTCTTCTAACAAATGAGAATACACGGATGTAGTTATTGCTATATTTTTATGACCTAATCTTTTAGAAATGTAATGTATAGATACACCTTTTGCTAGTAAATAAGAACAATGAGTGTGTCTTAATGCGTGCGATGTAATAATTGGTATATTATTGACTCTACAGGCTGATTTCAAAGCATTATTGATAGCCTGAAGGTTAATTATAGATCCGGCTTCTTTGAAAATGTAACCATCATAGCTAATTGCAAATGTACTTATGACGTCCATAATGTGTTTCATATCAGATTTAGCGATACTGATATATCTAGGGGAAGTATCGGTTTTTCGCTCGTCAATAAATATAGTGTTTTTCACTTGGTTGATATGCTCAGTCTTTATATTTCTTGCACCACTGACACGACAACCCGTACAAATCATTATGAATAACGCTAATGATGAACGAGTTCTCTTCTTTCTGACGTGATCTTTTAGTATTTCATATTCAGTTACCGAGATGAATTTTTCTTGTTCTGACTTCGTAGGTTTTCCGGCTTTATAATTAACTTTATAAGCGGGGTTTTTAAAAATAAATCCATCATATAATGCGTCATCTAAAGCTGACCGAATAGCACCGTTTGTTTTTCTTATAGTTTCTTTTGCGTGTTCTTTTGAATAGTCGTTTATGAATTTCTGATAAACTTGTCTATTTATCTTTGATAACTCCATTTTACCTATTTTATGTTTTTGTATATGTTGTAATGCATTTCTATAATGACGGTAGGTATTTTCTTTAACAACAGGTTGTTTATACGTTTTAATCCAATTTTCGAAGTATTCTTCAAGAGTTATATAGTTATCTATATTAAAACCACTTCTTAACTCATTTAACTTGTCTAGTCCAGCAGAATTAGCTTCACGCTTTGTTCTAAAACCTTTCTTACGGTATCTTTTTCCTTCATGCTTAAATTCATATTGCCATTTTTTACCATCGTAACAACGTGTTTTCATGCGTTCCCTCCTCAAAATTGGCAAAAAATAATAAGGGTAGGCGAGCTACCCGAAAAATAATGATTATAATATAATTAATAGGTTTATTTTGTTTCTTTATAAGAGATATCGACATCCAAATGGAATTTCTCAGACTCTACAGTTTTATTGTCTTCATAAATTTTTAAAAAACTTTTTGGTAGCCCATCATCTCCTGTGTAGAATAAATCATATGAAAAGGTGTCATTATTATTTAAATGAAACGTTACTTTACCAATATTAAACCCAGAATAAAATTTTGATTTATGACCGTATTCTTCTCCTTTTTTAGTGCCGTTATGTCCATAAATGTTGTATTCTTCTTGAAGGTACCTTCTTAATTTGATATCAATCTCTTGAGCGGTAACAAATTTTTTATTTGTCGAAACTTTATTGGTAGAAATAGTTTTGTGATTTCCATTGATCCATATATTTATAGGTATATTTCTAGGTTTATCTAGATATTCGTTAGTAGCTGTGATTCCACCATATATGTATTTAGTGTTACACTGGCCATTATAACTAATACCAAAAACATCAAGTTTTTTTCCTTTGAAATTACTAAATTTATTAAAATCTTTTGATTCTGAAATTAAATCATAGGATTCATTTGAAAATTGTAGTTGATTAGCTATAGGAGTATCATTGTCTTTTACATCTTTTAAATTTATAAAGTCTTTTTTTGTATAAAAATTCCTGAGATTATCAATTCCTATATCACCTTGAGCGCTGGCATTATTAGAGACACCTAAAATTATTATATTTATTAATAAGATGCTTATTAATTTTTTCATTGCCTTTTCTCCTTAAATTATATTTATTCAGTTTTCTCATATGAAATCTCTACATCCAAATGAAAATTCTCTGCATCTATAGTTTTATTATCATTGTAAATTTTTAAAAAACTCTCTGCTTGACCAGTTCCGGTGTAAAACAAATCGTATGTAAAAGAAGGTTCATTATTTAAATGGAAAGTAATTTTTCCTTTGTTAAACCCAGAATTAAATTTTGACTTATATCCATATTCCTGACCTTTCTTTGTTTTATTAAAACCATATATATTGTATTCGTTTTGTAGGTATTTTCGTAACTTAATATCAATCTCTTGAGCAGTTACTTCTTTTTTTTGAGTAGAAACTTTGTCTGTAGATATAGTATTTTGCTTACCATTGACCCAGAGATTAATAGGTATATTTCTAGGTTTATCTAAATTTTGATTTGCCAACGTAATTCCACCATACATATATTTTGTATTACAAAGACCTGAGTAACTTATTCCAAAGATATCTACTTTATGATCTTTTAATCTCTTCGCTTCATATTCATTATGAAACTGTGAATATAAAGTGTATTTTCCATCAATATACTCTAATTGATGAGAAGTAGAAAAATTTCCAGAACTAACTCCTTGAAGCTTTTCAGGTTGATAATTAGCATAAAAGTTTCTAAGATTGATTACCCCTACATCAGCATATGCTAGATTGTTTTTTATTAAAAATGTGAAGAAAAACAAGCTAACAGTGAGAACTCTAAATATTTTATTCATTTTCATTTCTCCTTTGCTTACTTTTTATATTTAAGCGCCACATAGGCGCTGTTAAAACTTCAATTCTTTAATCCACATATATTTAAAAGTGAGGTAGTAGGTAATAAATATAAGACTTAAAGTTAAGATTGCTTTTTTCATGTCAATTTCTCCTTTGTTTATATTTATATTAAAGCGCTAAATATACGTTATTAATCACAATACAACTTTGCCCATTACTTTAATATCACTAAACGAAGCGACTTTGATATCATCATACTTCGGATTTAGAGATACCAAATTAATATAGTCTTCGCATATATCTACACGCTTGATAAGACTTACTCCATCTAATACAACGAGTGCAATTGTACCATCTTTAATAGAATCTTCTTTCTTAATAAAAGCGTATGTTCCTTGTTTTAACATAGGTTCCATTGAATCACCATTAACTAAAATACAAAAATCAGCATTTGATGGCGTTTCGTCTTCTTTAAAAAATACTTCTTCATGCAATATGTCATCATATAATTCTTCTCCTATGCCAGCACCAGTTGCACCACATGCAATATACGATACTAGTTTAGACTCTTTATATCCATCTATAGAAGTGACTTTATTCTGTTCTTCCAATTGTTCATTTGCATAGTTAAGTACGTTTTCTTGGCGGGGAGGTGTGAGTTGAGAAAATATGTTATTGATTTTTGACATTATCGTTTCATCTTGACGTTCTTCATCAGGAACTCGATAAGAATCTACATCATACCCCATAAGCCACGCTTCACCAACGTTCAGAGTTTTAGAAAGTAGGTAAATTCTATCTTGGTCGGGTGATTGTACGTCGTTAATATATTGAGATAAAGTGCTTTTACTTAAAGATATACCTAGTTTCTTTTGATAAGGTTTCGATTTATTAATGATATCTACTTGTTTTAAGTTTCTTATTTTCATAATGTGTTTAAGTCTATTTGAAACTTTTTCTCTCATTTAGTGCACCTCCGTTTGATAACTTCATAATAAAGCTTGTTGAACAAAAATTCAACAAAAAAGTTCATAAATCATGAATTTTTGTATTGACTTGATTCAAAACAAGGTGTAAAGTATAGTTAAGTTCATGATACGTGAACTTGAGAGGAGGTGCTTTTATGTGTTACGACTACCCACGTTTGAGCGGGAAAATAGTAGAAAAGTATGGCACTCAGTACAATTTTGCAATTGCTATGAAATTGTCAGAGAGAAGTTTATCCTTAAAACTCAACGGTAAAGTTGGTTGGAAAGACAGTGAAATATGGAAAGCTATACAACTACTAGATATACCGGTAGAGAAAATACACTTATATTTTTTTAAAGAAAAAGTTCATGTTATATGAACTTAAGGAGGGACACAATGGAACAAATCACGTTAACCAAAGAAGAGTGTGTCGAACAATGCATCAATAAAGACTTAAAACTTTTAGATTATCGAGTTCAACAAATTTTAGAAGGTGTTCTATCAGAAAGTACCACATACGGTGATGCAAGAAATAAATTAGAAACATTGAAAATTATTGCTGAATCTCATTTTAAAACCGAACATGCTTCAGTTATTTACAAATTAGCATTGAAAAAGTTAGACGAAAAAATCAACGCCACTCCAATTAAAGAGTGACGGAAAGGGAGGATTTTAAATGTTTAAGGTTTTAAATGATATAAAAACTTCTTTAAAAAACCATCCTTGGGGTTGGAAAGAGCACTTACCTTATTTGCTGATGTTAACTCTGTCACTTGTGGCTCTGATTCTCGGTGTTCTGTCCGCGATTCTATGATAACAGGCTTTATATAGATTCCTTTGTTGGTAGTGACTTTGATAGTCACATCCCATTCCCATATCACTGGATATTCTTCGAGCAAAAAAGTACATTCTACACTTTCATAAGGTCCTAAAGTAAATGGAATGGAGTAGTTTTTATCTTTATATCGTATAGGTTTGAACGTTTTTTGTTCATTTACTTTATTTTTAATATCAAATTCAACGTCAATAACAGAAATGGGAAACTTTGTGAAATTAATAAATGTTATATCGTTGTAACTTGATTTGTCATCGACCAAGTAATTAAAGCTTCTGGTAGGTATAACATCGATGTTAAGAGAATCTTTCATATAGTCTAAATAATATTTAAGTGCAGTCAGTAAGAAACTAAAAATTGCGATACAAATCGCGATTATGTCCATACTTATCACCTCCTTAGGTTGATAACAACATTATACACGAAAGGAGCATAAACAATATGCAAGCATTAAAAACAAAATCGAACATCGGCGAAATGTTCAACATACAAGAAAAAGAAAATGGAGAAATCGCAATAAGTGCAAGAGAGTTATATAAAGCTTTGGAAGTTAAAAAGCGTTTTAGCGCTTGGGCAGAAATTAACTTGAAGCATTTCAAAGAAAATAGGGATTTTACAAGTGTACTTACAAGTACGGTTGTTAATAACGGAGCTGTAAGACAACTAGAAGATTATGCTTTAACACTTGATGTAGCTAAACATGTTGCGATGATGTCAGGTACAGAAAAAGGTTTTGATTTTAGAGAGTATTTCATCCAAGTAGAGAAAGCATGGAACAGTCCAGAAATGATTATGCAACGTGCTTTAAAAATTGCTAACAACACAATCAATCAATTAGAAACAAAGATTGAACGTGATAAACCAAAAATTGTATTTGCAGATGCAGTAGCTACTACTAAGACATCAATTTTAGTTGGAGAGTTAGCAAAGATCATTAAACAAAACGGTATAAACATCGGGCAACGCAGATTGTTTGAGTGGTTACGTCAAAACGGATTCCTTATTAAACGCAAGGGTGTGGATTATAACATGCCTACACAGTATTCAATGGAACGTGAGTTATTCGAAATTAAAGAAACATCAATCACACATTCGGACGGTCACACATCAATTAGTAAGACGCCAAAAGTAACAGGCAAAGGACAACAATACTTTGTTAATAAGTTTTTAGGAGAAAAACAAACATCTTAATAGGAGGAACGAACAATGCAAGCTCAAAACAAAAAAGTCATCTATTACTACTATGACGAAGAAGGTAATAGACGACCCGTTAATATTCAATACAACGATGGCTACGACTTAATGATAGACCCGCGTTTTATTGAAATGACGCTTGAAAGACATCCGCATTTAAAAAATAACTTTTATGGATTAATAGATGGAAAAGAATTTAAGTTAGATTAAATTTTTGGAAATGCAAAGGAGGCATAACAAATGTTACAAAAATTTAGAATCGCGAAAGAAAAAAATAAATTAAAACTCAAATTACTAAAGCATGCTAGTTACTGTTTAGAAAGAAGTAACAACCCTGAATTGTTGCGAGCAGTTGCAGAGTTGTTAAAGAAGGTTAACTAAATTAGGCCTTATTATTACTTTTTAGAATGTGAACAATAGGTCGATAAAAAACTTAATAAACAAACTATAGCAACTATCAATGAATTTTGAATATGTAAATCGTTCTCGTTTATATAGTTTGTTACAAAGATTTGAATGTCAGCACCTGCTGCAATGCCATTAGACCATCTTATTAACTTTTTGAAAGGATGTGGAAAATCATTTTCGATACGTTTGACAAATTCATCGTGTCTCTTGTAGGTACTTTGCTCATTTATTGGATAGGTCGAATTGATGGCTTCAGCCAAAGTAGAGATAGCAGTTGGATTGATATAAAAATCTCTAATGGTCTGTTGTGCTTGAAGTACAATCTCATCATCAAACCTATAGAGTTCCTTAAAAGATTTTATCGTTTCTTCAGAAAATAAATTTCTTTGAAATGTTAGAGATGAAAAAGAATTACGCAAATTAAAATTCATTTCAATTAAGTTGTTTAGATGAAAGTCTACTTTGAAGTCAGAAAATAAATTTATGTTGTTTCTATTAATTATATCTAATTGGTACTTAGGTTTTAAAGATTGTTTAATTGCCATACTTTTAGAAATTTCAACATTACTAATTACGTTATTAATAGAAAAACGAACATTTTTTAAAGGATCAATATACACCAATATCACCTCCTTTCACTAGGAGATAACAACATTATACACGAAAGGAAAGATAGAAATGCCACATATTTTAAACGTAACAGTTCCAATACCTGAAACACATGTACTTATCACAAAAGATGAATATGATGAGCTAATTGGTTATTCATTAGACCCTGTATGGAACATGAGTGACTTAAAGAAGAAATTAAAAATTGCATCTGATGAGACTATCAAGGACAGATTACTATTTCATCCTAGATTTGAAAAAGAACTAAGAGCGCAAGGAATTGTGCATTACCCTGATGAGAATTTTAATCGCTGGAGATTTAACGCAAGAAAGATGAATAAATTCGTCGATGAGCATTTCAATGAAATATATAAGGAGAGAATAAAATGAGCAACATTTATAAAAGCTACCTAGTAGCAGTACTGTGCTTTACAGTCTTAGCAATTGTACTTATGCCGTTTCTATACTTCACTACTGCATGGTCGATTGCGGGATTCGCAAGTATCGCAACATTCATATTTTATAAGGAATACTTTTATGAAGAATAAAAAAACTGTTACTCACGGCAATGAGTAACAGTCTAAACAATTAGAAAATTAATGCATATTCAATATAAAACGAAATAAAGGAAGTGTCAACAATGTACTACAAAATTGGCGATGTATGTCAAAAAGTAATTAATGTAGACGGATTCGATTTTAAATTAGCAGTTAAGAAACAAGATTACAGCATTCTAGTGAATGTCTTAGATTTAGAAGATAGATTTATCGACGGTATAAATATAACAGATGAGAATGATCTATACACAGCATTAGACATATTAAATCAATCTATTTATGAATGGATTGAAGAGAACACAGACGAAAGAGACAGGCTAATTAACTTAGTCATGAGATGGTAGGTATAAGCATGAGAGATACAGAAAGAAATATATTGAATATTTTTAAAACGTTATTCGACGAATATACTTTGTCAAACCAACGAGCATTATTGGAAATTGAACGTAATCATCACGGATACTTATCGATTAATTTCTTGCACTATCACGACAGTTACAAAACGAACAATAAGCTTGTACAGATACATGAAATCAATCCGGACAGCCACGAACGAATAAAAAATTTAATTATCGAGGTGTTAAGAGGTCACCGAAAGATTAAAAAAGGAGCATGATGATGGATATAAAAATAAATAAGCTAACAATATCAAACTTTGCTGGAATCAAAGAAGAAAGCTTTAACTTTGACGGTAAAGACACAAAAATATACGGCAATAATGCGACTGGTAAGACTACGACTGCAACCGCATTACAATGGCTGCTTTTCGATAAAGGTTTGGACGGATCAACCAAATCATTTAACCCTGTACCTTTAAACGAAAAAAACGAAGAAAATTATGAGTTAATTCCGACTGTTTTCGCAGAATTTGAAATCGACGGAAAAATAACGACTTTCAAAAAAGAGTCACATCCTAAATACACAATAAATCAAAAAACGAATCGCAAGGAATACTCACGAAGTCGAACGAAGAAACAATATATCAATGATGAATCAATAAAAGTAAAGGATTATAAAGCTCGTATTGATGAACTGATTGATGAAGATGTATTCAAGTTAATTACGAACCCTCAAGCATTTAACTTACTAGATTGGAAGAAGCGAAGAAGTTTGTTGTTTGAAATTGCTAAACCAATCAATGATGAGGATGTCATTAAAACAAATGATGATTTTAAAGAATTAAATAATATTCTTGGAGATCATGAAATTGAAACAAAGAAAAAGATTCTTACGGACAAGATAAAACAGATTAACAAAGATATCAAAGATATTCCGATACGTATTAACCAAACACAACAAAATAAGCAGGATGTACCTGAATTCGATAATGATAGATACGCAATTATCAAACAAGAAATTGAGCAACTTGAAAATGAGCGTATAGATATTCAAAACGGTGCAGAAGAAATTAATTTGCGTAATCAATTAGCTGATAAACAATCAGAATTGAAGCGCATTGAAGACAATAACAGCGCAAGTAATGAGAACAAAATCCATACTTTAACAAATGAGTTACACGTTGAAAATGGAACGGTTGCGAACCTTAAAACAAGATTAAAGCAAAACAAACAACAAATCGCACATGAAGAAAATAGACGTAATCAATTATTAGAAAATCATAAAGGATTAAAAAGTGATTTAGAAAAAGCTAAAAATCAAAAATTTGAATATCTTGATGACAATGTATGTAGTTGTTGTGGTCAACAGTTACCAGCTGAACAAGTGAATGAGGCAAGAGAAAAAGCATTGCAGAAATTCAATGCTAGCAAATCGAAAGAATTAGAAACAATACAAACATCTATCAATCACATTATTTCAGAAGGCAAGAAAATAAAGCCAATCATCGAGAAGTTAGAGGATGACAATAATAATCTTCAAATTAAAATCAACGAAGCAGAAGAGCGTTCAGCAAGAATACAAAACAAAATTAATAAGTTAAAAACGACTCACGTTGACGTTACACAAACTGACGAATACAAAGCAGTAATGTTAGAGATAAATGAAATTAATCAAAAACGCTCAAACATCAGGAAAACTATTCAAGATAAAGTTTCAGGAATAGATGACAAAATAAGCGAACTTACTCAAGAAAAATCAGAAATTGAAGTGTCAAGATCAATCGAAAAATCAAATAAACATCTAGATGATGTTATTTCTGAATTAAGAAATGAAGAAGACAGATTATTGGATGAAAAAGAAAAGTATTCACATAACCTTTATATCTTAAAAGAATTTACAACAACAAAAGTCAAAATGCTTACTGAAAATATCAATAACGAATTTGATATTGCTGAATTTAAGCTATTCAATACCTTAGTTAACGGCGAATTAGAAGAAACATGTTCAACAACGGTTAACGGCGTCGAATACGACAGCGGTTTAAATAACGCCTCAAGAATTAATGTTGGCTTAGATATCATCAATACACTGTCAAAACATTTTAAAGTTACAGCGCCAATATTTATTGATAATGCTGAATCAGTAACAGAGCTTATAAAAACAGAATCACAACAAATTCAATTGATAGTAAATGAACAAGATAAAAAATTAAGAATGGAGACTATATAAAATGACTGAAAATAATAAATTACAAACTATTGAACAACAATTAGTACAAGAAAAGAACGTATCTGACAACGTATTAAACAAAGTGAGAGTTTTAGAGTCACAAGGCAATTTGGAATTGCCAAATGATTATTCACCAAGTAATGCCATGAAACAAGCATGGTTACAAATCAGCCAAGATAACAAATTAATGAGTTGTAACGATACAAGCAAAGCAAATGCCTTATTAGACATGGTAACGCAAGGTTTAAATCCAGCTAAAAATCAATGCTACTTTATTCCTTACGGCAACAAAATGCAGTTACAACGTAGCTATCACGGTAATGTAATGATGTTAAAACGTGATGCAGGTGCTCAAGATGTTGTTGCTCAAGTGATTTATAAAGGCGATACATTCAAGCAAGAAATGGGAGAAACAGGACGTATCAAAGCGATTAAGCACGAACAAGACTTCTTTAACATCGACAAAGAAAACATTATCGGTGCGTACTGCACAATCGTATTTAATGATGGACGAGATAACTATATTGAAGTCATGACTATTGAACAAATTAAACAAGCATGGATGCAGTCATCAATGATTAAAGATGAAAAAGCATTACAAAATTCTAAAACACATAATAATTTCAAAGAAGAAATGGCTAAAAAAACAGTTATCAATAGAGCTGCTAAACGTTATATCAACACATCAACAGATAGCAATCTTTTCAAATACGCACAAGAATCCGAACAACGTCAACGCAAAGAAGTGTTGGACGCAGAAGTTGAAGAAAATGCAAATCAAGAACAATTGGACTTTGAACAACCAGTTCTTGAAGAAGCACAATACACAGAATTAGAAAATGATAAGCCTATTGATGTATCTGACTTTGAAGAAATAAAAGAACCTGCAACAGAAAAAGAAAGCGAAGAAGAGCCATTTTAATTGAAACAATAGCAACTGGTTCAAGTGGTAACTGCTACGTCTTAAATGATGGACGTACTACGTTACTACTTGAGGCAGGTATAAAATTTGAACGTGTTCAAAAGCATTTCAAATATAAAACAAGACATATAGCAGGGTGTCTTATCACACACGAACATGGTGATCATGCAAAGTATACAAAGCAGTTTGTCGACAATGGTGTAATCAGCTATATGACTGCTGGAACACAACAAGCTATGAATTTTGAAAGTCATCGCTTATGCACGATTAAGGCAAAGCAAGAGCTGCGAATAGGTACATGGTCAATTCTACCGTTTGACATCGAACATGATGCTAACGAGCCTGTGGCTTTCTTATTACAAAGCACACTAGGTTATAAGATCCTGTATGTTACTGATACGAAGTATCTGAAATACAAATTTAACGGCATTACACACATGATGTTAGAAGTTAATTATATCTATGAACAAATGCAAGAAAACATAAAAAACGGCAGTGTACACAGCGCATTAGCAAATAGAATTATGGAGTCTCATTTTAGCTTAGAACATGCTATAGGAATGTTGAAAGCAAATGATTTAACTAGACTCGAAGAAATACATTTAATTCATTTAAGTAGCCAAAATTCAAATGCAAAATACATTAAAAGAGAAATACAAAAAGTGACGGGCGTGCCCGTTTATGTTGGAGGTTTATAAATGCTAAACAGAACAATATTAGTTGGTCGTTTAACTAGAGACCCAGAATTAAGAACCACTCAAAGTGGTGTAAATGTAGCATCATTCACATTAGCAGTAAACCGCACATTTACGAATGCACAAGGAGAGCGCGAGGCAGACTTTATTAATATCATCGTATTTAAAAAACAAGCAGAGAACGTTAATAAATACCTATCTAAAGGATCGTTGGCGGGCGTAGATGGTAGGTTACAAACGCGGAACTATGAAAATAAGGAAGGTCAACGTGTATACGTTACGGAAGTTGTTGCCGATAGTATTCAATTTTTAGAACCGAAGAACACAGATGATAATCAACAAGATTTATACCAACAACAAGCGCAACAAACACGTGGACAATCGCAATATTCAAATAACAAACCAGTAAAAGATAATCCGTTTGCGAATGCAAATTGTCCGATTGAAATAGATGACAATGATTTACCATTCTAATTTAACCGGTTTGAAAGTGAGGTGTGTATATGACTGGTTGGATAAGTATTGATCGCTCAATTCAAAATCATTGGCTATTTAAAGAAAAGAGAACATTTTCAAAGTTTGAAGCATGGATATATTTACTCATGGAAGCGAATCATTCAAAGGCAAAAGTGCCTATTGGAAACCAAATTGTAACCGTAGAAAGAGGACAAAGATTAACATCGATTTTGACCTTGTCTGACCTTTTTAACTGGTCACGATTTAAAGTGAAAACCTTCCTTGACTTACTCGAGAGTGATGGAATGTTAGAAGTCAAAACAACATCAAAATATACCCTTATAACCATTGTCAATTATGACTTTTATCAAAGTGAGCAGGGAAGGAACCAACATCAAAACGACATCAAACCAACATCAAAACAACATCAGTCAAACATCAATCCAACATCAAAACAACATCAAACCAACACAAACAATAATGATAATAAAGATAATAATGAAAAGAATGTGAATAATGAGAAGAAGAAGGCAGCTGCCTTCGACTTCTTCCAAGATAACGGATTCGGTTTCATAACTCCATACAATTTAGACGATTTAAATTATTATCTTGATTCATTTGAAAATGATTCAGATGAAATAGTTACGGCATCACTTAAAATCGCTAAAGACAGAAACAAAGTTACTTGGGGATATGCTAAAAGCATTTTGAATACATGGCTTAATGCAAACTTGAAATCTATCGAACAAGTACGTGCATTTGAAAAGCAACAAATTGAAAGCAAAAAGCAAACATACAAACCTCATGTTAAACAATCAAAAGAAAAAACGCCTAAATGGCTCACAGACGGCACGAGAGAAACGAAAACGGCGGAAGTAGATGAAAACCTTGAGAAAGACAGAGAAGCTTTTATTAAGCGTCTAAATAGCAAATGGGAGTGATTGAAAATGGATGCATTTGATAAATACTATCTATTTGATCATGACGGCAACAAAATGTTTTCAGTTACACCACATTTTAAAGATGGTCGGCATTTAGTTGTTGGAATAAAAGAAACAAAATTTAATGGTCGTCGTTGGTATTTAGACGATTATGAATTAAATACACTTATTGATAATGAACAAATGGAGTTAGGACACCAAACAAACTTATTTGAATATATATGAGGGATTGCATGGAGATAGAAATTAAATTTAACGAAGTGTTTAATGCGCCGATGGGGTCGCCTCGACCGCGTTTTAGCACAAAAGGCAGATACGTACACACATACATGCCTACAAACTATACAAAACATAAAAAATATTTACAAAGTCAAATGCCAAGGCTAAATCTAGAAAATGCATTAAAAATCGAATTAGCGTTTTACTTTACTCCACCTGAATCATGGTCGAAGAAAAAGAAAGCTCAAGCGATTGGACAATTAAAAGTGACTAAGCCGGATATCGACAACTTAATTAAAACGGTATTAGATGCTTGTAATGGCCATGTATGGAAAGACGATAACCAAATTACAGAAATAACTAGCTCAAAGCGTTATGGAATTGAGCCCAAAATAATCATACGAATAGAAGAAATATAAGAGGTGGATAAAATGGCGAGAAAAGCAAGGATTGTAACAATAAATGATAAACCTTATAGGTTCAGTAAATTTGAAATGGAATTAATAGAAAGTCACGGTATAACCGCTGGAATGGTTTCTAAGAGAGTAAAAGACGGTTGGGAACTACATGAAGCAATGGACGCACCAGAAGGTACGCGTTTAAGCGAGTACAGAGAAAAGAAAACAATAGAAAGACTGGAACAAGCTAGACTCGAACGCAAATTGGAAAGAAAGCGAAAGAGAGGTACGAGGCGCAAGTTAAAAGAGGTGCAGTTATTAAAGTGGGTCAGTTGTTTGAAAATATAAGGGAGTGTGGGAAATGATTAAGCAAATACTAAGATTATTATTCCTACTAGCAATGTACGAGTTAGGTAAGTATGTAACTGAGCAAGTATATATTATGATGACGGCTAATGATGATGTAGAGGCGCCGAGTGATTACGTCTTTCGAGCGGAGGTGAGTGAATAATGAGAATATTTATTTATGATTTGATCGTTTTGCTGTTTGCTTTCTTAATATCCATATATATTATTGATGATGGAGTGATAATAAATGCATTAGGAATTTTTGGTATGTATAAAATTATAGATTCCTTTTCAGAAAATATTATAAAGAGGTAGATAAAAATGAACGAGCAAATAATAGGAAGCATATATACTTTAGCAGGAGGTGTTGTGCTTTATTCAGTTAAAGAGATTTTTAGGTATTTTACAGATTCTAACTTACAACGTAAAAAAATCAATTTAGAACAAATATATCCGATATATTTAGATTGTTTTAAAAAGGCTAAAAAGATGATTGGAGCTTATATTATTCCAACAGAACAGCATGAATTTTTAGATTTTTTTGATATTGAAGTCTTTAATAATTTAGATAAGCAAAGTAAAAAAGCGTATGAAAATGTTATTGGATTTAGACAAATGATTAATTTATCAAATAGAGTTAAGGCAATGGAAGATTTTAAGATGAGTTTCAACAATGAATTTAGTACAAATCAGATTTTTTTTAATCCTTCTTTTGTTATGGAAACAATTGCTATTATAAATGAATATCAAAAAGATATATCTTATTTAAAAAATATAATTAATAAAATGAATGAAAATAGAGCTTATAATCATATTGATAGTTTTATCACTTCAGAGTACCGACGAAAAATAAACGATTATAATCTTTATCTTGATAAATTTGAAGAACAGTTTAGTCAAAAGTTTAAAATAAACAGAACTTCGATAAAAGAAAGAATTATTATTAATTTAAACAAGAGGAGATTTAAATGATGTGGATTACTATGACTATTGTATTTGCTATATTGCTATTAGTTTGTATCAGTATTAATAGTGATCGTGCAAGGGAGATACAAGCGCTCAGATATATAAATGATTATCTACTTGATGAAGTAGTTAAAACTAAAGGATACAACGGGTTAAAAGAATACAGGATTGAATTAAAGCGAATGAATAACGATATTAAAAAGTAATTTATATTATCGGAGGTATTGCATGTATAACAGGAAAGAAATACGTGAAATGATAGATAACTACAAGTGGATGAAAAATATAATAGACAGTAAAGTCTACGATAACGAAAGTACATCAATTGCACAATACGGTTATCAATCTGCGATGCCAAAAGCTAAAGGCACGACTAGCAATAAAGTGTTAGTGAAAGTTATAAACAAAAACAAAGCGCTTAGAAAGTACGATTACTTGATTAATAAGATAGCGTTCATTGATGAATACGAAGAATACATCACGAATGAAAAAGATTATCATATTTTACAAATGTTAAAACAACGAGAAAGCCATAATAGGATTATGAGTATTCTTGATATAGGCAGAGACAATTTTTATTCTAGAGTAAAAGATATAGTAAATATACTTTATAACTTGCAACAAGAAACCGACACATCGTACACATCGGACAGTTCGGACACATCGTACAAATCGTACAAATCGTACACATCGGACTAATTTTGATGCTACATATTGTTTTTTATTATAATTGCTATGTAGCAAAACATTTATATTTATTTTGAACTCTCACATTAAGTGAGGGTTTTTATTTTTATAAACAAGAGGTGGAGAATGGAGATATCAAAGTACCAAGAGATAGCTACACGTACACACAATGATGAATTGAATTTAAATGAATCTATTACTTGTTACGGCTTAGGTTTAACTCAATCTACAGGCAATGTTACAGATCTAATTAAACAGCATATGTTTTGTAATGTACCGATAGATAAAGGAATTATGATAAATGAACTTAGCGAAGCATTGTGGAATATAGCTAATCTTACTAACGTGTTAGGTATTAACTTGGATGAGATAGCTGGTCATAGTGTTAACACTATCTTGATGAATAAACCTAATCAGACTATCAATTTAGACAATGGTATAAAACAAGGAGACAAAGTATTGTTTCAAGGTAGTAAATATCTTGTTGATGGATCGATAGGAAACTTATTGTTAATTAGCAATGATAAAGATGATAGACAAGTAACTGTGCAAGATGTTAAGAAAGTCGACAAGGAGTGATGTGCATTGTCTATTATGAAGCGATGTGGTCATCCAACATGTAATGTATTGATTAATCATAATGAAAGTTATTGTGATAAACACAAGCAATATGCAAATGAAAATTACAATGATTTGAGACGTCGAAACGATCCAGAGTATTTAAGATTTTATAAATCGAAAACGTGGCAAAACATGCGTCGAATTGTATTGTTAGAACATGATTTTATTTGTGTTTCTTGTGGCAATCAAGCGACTATGGTTGACCATATTGTACCAACAAAAATTGATTGGGCAAGAAGATTAGACAAAAGTAATTTACAGCCTTTGTGTGATGCTTGCCATAACCAAAAGACAAAAGAAGATTTGAAGAAATATTAAAAAAGATAAAAATAGGAAGTCCCCCAAAGATGAAACGGGCGTCAATGAAAGGTTCTGGAGAACGGAGCAGAGTTTTCTTCTCAAAAAATTCCCTTTATTTAAGTTTTTTTAGTAGGAGGTGCTAATTTATGGCGGGTAGACCTAAGAAGCTTTTGTCAAATTCGAACAAGAATTATACAAAAGAAGAAATTATTGAAAAAGAGCGTCAAGAAGCTCAATTAAATAAATTTTCTAAAATCGATACTGAACCACCGCACTTTTTAGATGAAATAGCGAAACAAGAATACTTAAGAATATTACCGCACATGCAAGAATTGCCAATTTCCAACTTAGATAAAGCACAATTAGCACAATATTGTAGTTTTTATAGTGACTTTGTTAAAGCAAGTTTGATTTTAGAGCGCGAAGACTTGATTTTAGAAGACGACAAAGGAAATCAAAAGGTTAATCCGGCGTTCAACATAAAGGAAAAAGCGGGTATTCGATTGCAACAAACAGCTAATACTTTAGGATTAACTATTGATAGCCGATTGCGTATTATGGTTCCTGATGAAAAAGAAGATGATGATCCATATATGGAATTTGTGAGTGATTAGTAATGACTGATTATGTTACTAAATACGCAAAAAAGGTAGTTTCAGGAGAAATTTTGGCAAGTTTGAAGAATATTCAAGTATGCAAACGTCACCTATCTTTTATGGAGAACCCGCCGAATGGTTGCCATTGGGATAATCATTTGTCTAACAAAGCAATTAAATTTGTGGAAATGCTTCCAGACCCTAAAACAAACCAGCCCATGCCTCTTATGGAGTTTCAGAAATTCATTGTTGGGAGCTTATACGGCTGGCGTAGAGGTCAATACAGAATGTTTACTAAAGCTTATATAAGTATGGCTAGAAAGCAAGGTAAGTCTCTAATCGTATCGGGAATGTCCGTTAACGAACTGTTGTTTGGACAATACCCTAAATTTAATAGACAAATTTATGTAGCTTCATCTACTTATAAGCAAGCGCAAACAATATTCAAGATGGCAAGCCAACAAGTAAACCTAATGCGAAGTAAAAGCAAGTTTATCCGTGAAAAAACAGACGTAAGAAAGACAGACATTGAAGATGTATTAAGTAGTTCAGTGTTTGCACCTCTTTCCAATAACCCAGATGCGGTTGATGGTAAAGATCCTACAGTTGCTATTTTGGACGAATTGGCAAGTATGCCTGATGATGAGATGTACTCAAGGTTTAAAACAGGTATGACATTACAAAAAAATCCTTTAACCCTACTTGTTTCAACGGCCGGAGACAATTTAAATAGTCAAATGTACCAAGAGTATAAGTATATTAAACGTATTTTAAATGAAGAAGTAAGAGCTGATAATTACTTTGTATATTGTGCTGAAATGGATTCACAAGAAGAAGTTCAAGATGAAACAAAGTGGATTAAAGCAATGCCGCTTTTAGAATCAAAAGAACATAGAAAAACTATACTTCAAAATGTAAAAGCTGATATACAAGACGAATTAGAAAAAGGGACATCGTATCATAAGATTTTGATTAAAAACTTCAATTTATGGCAAGCGCAAAGAGAAGATAGCTTGCTAGATATTTCAGATTGGGAACAAGTAATAACGCCTATGCCTAATATCAATGGTAAAGATGTGTATATAGGTGTCGACTTATCGAGATTGGATGACTTAACATCTGTAGGGTTTATTTTCCCTAACGACGATAAAAAAGTGTTTTTACATAGTCATTCTTTCATTGGATTAAGAACAAACTTAGAACAAAAATCTAAGAGAGACAAAATAAATTATGAATTAGCGATTGAACGTGGAGAAGCTGAGACTACACAATCAGATAGCGGCATGATTGATTATAAACAAGTTATCGATTTTATAGTGAAATTTATAACGACGCATGACCTGAATGTACAGGCTGTTTGCTATGACCCTTGGAATGCGCAAAGTTTTATAACAACAATCGAATCAATGGCTTTAGATTGGCCACTCATTGAAGTGGGACAAAGTTTTAAGGCGTTATCACAATCTATTAAAGAATTTAGAATGTGGGTTGCAGATGAAAGAATACAGCATAACGATAATATGTTACTTACAACATCAGTTAATAATGCCGTTTTGATTCGTGACGGAGAAGACAATGTGAAAATAAATAAAAAAATGAATCGTCAAAAAATAGATCCGATTATTTCGATTATCACAGCTTTCACTGAAGCTAGAATGCACGAATTCCAAGAAAATTGGACGGAGAAATATGAAAGCGAAGAATTCGGATTTTAAAGGTGGTGACAAAATGGACTTGAATAAAATAAATGTCTTTTTTAATTTCTTGGTTGCTAATTTGGTTAGCATCCTTTTTTTATTAGGTTTGTTTGTGGTTAATGTTTCTATGTATAAAGCATTCGGTCAAAATATAGGACTTTTATGCATTGGTATAACACTGATTGTTATTTCGTTGATTTTAAATCATGAAAGCAATCAAGAAAGGAGTTAGTAGTTGTGGGGATTTTTTATAAAAATGAAAAACGAGACTTGCAATACAACGAAGATGATTTGCAAATGATGGTTCAAACTTTGCCAGGTTTTCAAGGAACAAAATTACGACAATATAAAGATATAGAAGCAATTAGGCATAGCGACATCTTTACTGCAGTTATGATGATTGCTTCTGATTTGGCGCGCATGCCAATTAGGGTGACAGTGAACGGCCAAATTAATTATAGTGACAGGATTGTTAATTTGTTAAATACACGTCCTAACCCAATGTATAACGGCTATATATTCAAATTAGTAGTGTTTGTTAGTGCCTTACTAACATCGCACGGCTATATTGAAATTACACGTGATAAAACAGGAGAACCTATGAATTTAACGTTCAGAAAGACATCCGAAATAGAATTGAAATCAGACGCAAGAGGTCGACTGTATTATTTTCATCAAAGGATAGACAGTAACGGAAATAATATAGAACGTAATGTTAAGTTTGAGGATATGCTAGACATCAAATTTTATTCGTTGGATGGTATAAATGGTTTGTCACTGTTAGACACATTAAGTCGCACGATAGAATCAGATAACAATGGAAAAGATTTCCTTAATAATTTCTTGCGAAATGGCACACATGCTGGTGGTATTTTGAAAATGAAAGGTGTATTAGATAATAAAAAAGCAAGAGACCGTGCCAGAGAAGAATTTCACAAAAGTTTTAGTGGAACTAAACAAGCTGGGAAAGTTGTCGTACTCGATGAATCAATGACGTTTGATCAATTAGAAGTTGATACAGAAGTTTTAAAGCTTATCAGAGAAAACAAATCATCAACAAGAGAAATAGCAGGTGTATTTGGTATTCCATTGCATAAGTTCGGCATAGAAACAGCGAACATGAGTATCACGGATGCTAATTTAGATTACTTATCAACTTTAAAACCTTATATTACATGCGTTTGTGCAGAATTGAATTTTAAGTTTAATGATGAATATGTGAATCGTGAATTTAAATTTGATACCACTGAAATACGAGTTGTTGATGAAAAAACACAAGCTGAAATTGACAAAATTAACATTGATTCTGGAAAGATGAATATCGATGAAATTAGACAACGTGATGGATTAGCGCCAATACCAGGCGGTAATGGTAGCATTCACAGAGTCGATTTAAACCATGTAAATATTGAACTTGTAGATGAGTATCAGATGAATAAATCGAGAGCTACTGATAAAAAATTGAAAGGTGGTGAGGAAAATGAGTAAGGAAACGAGAGTTGGCAACATTATTGAGGTACGCTCAAATGATAACAACGAAATGGTCATAGAGGGGTATGCGTTAAAGTTTGACACTTGGTCTGAAAATCTTGGTGGATTCAAAGAAACGATTTCACGTCGCGCTTTAGAAAACACTGATTTATCTGATGTACGTTGTTTAGTAGATCATATCCCATCGCAAATAATTGGTAGGACAAAATCGGGTACTTTGGAGCTCGAAACTGATGATGTTGGACTTAAATATCGTTGTAAGTTACCAAACACAACATTTGCACGTGATTTATATGAGAACATGCGTGTAGGCAACATCAATCAATGTTCGTTTGGTTTTATGCTTGACGATAAAGGCGATGCAGTGCGTTTTGATGAACAAGAAAACATTTACAAACGTACTTTAACAGCAATTCGTGAACTTACAGATGTTTCTGTAGTGACTTATCCGGCTTACAAAGACACTGATGTTAAACCAGCATTACGTAGTATTGAAACCGTTAAAAAAGAACAACGTAAAAAAGAATTAGAAATAAGACTAAAGAAACACTCTATATTAAATAATATTTGGTGAAGTTGAACACCATTATCAAATACAGCCATTGGACATGCTGAATATAGCGATGTCTATTTTTTTATGCCAATTTTAGGAGGAAATTAAATGAAAACAAAAGAAGAGTTACAATCTGAGATTTCAGACATTAAAAGACAAATTGATTTAAAGGTGAAGTATGCAACGAGAGCACTTAATAACGATGAGTTAGAAAAAGCAGAAAAATTAGAACAAGAAATTACTGATTTACGTTCTCAAATCCAAGAAAAACAAGAAGAATTAGATAAGCTAAAAGAAAAAGATGGAACTTCAGAAAACAATCAACAATCAGTGGAAGTAAACGAAGCACGTACTTATCGAAACCAAGCAAACATTAATGATTTAGGTATTTCGATTCAAAACACAAAGGTAACATCACAAGAAGTTAGAGATTTTACTGAATATCTTGAAACACGCAATGATATTCAAGGTGGTTCGTTAAAAACAGACTCAGGATTTGTAGTTATTCCAGAGGAAATTGTTACAGATATTTTAAAATTAAAAGAGGTTGAGTTTAATCTTGATAAGTATGTGACGGTCAAACGTGTTACAAATGGTTCTGGTAAATATCCGGTAGTACGACAATCAGAAGTTGCAGCCCTTGAAAAAGTTGAAGAATTAGAAGAAAACCCTGAATTAGCAGTTAAACCATTCTTCCAATTAGCATATGACATTAATACACACCGTGGTTACTTCCGAATTTCACGTGAAGCAATCGAAGATGCAAAAGTGAATGTTTTGCAAGAATTGAAACTATGGATGGCGCGAACTATTGCAGCAACACGAAACAAAGCAATTATTGATGTTATCACTAAAGGATCAACGGGTTCTACAAGTTCAGGTTTTGAAAAAGAAGGTAAGAAATTAGAAGTTAAAAAAGCAAAATCTTTAGATGATATTAAAGATGCTATTAACCTGAATGTTAAGCCAAATTACGAACATAATGTTGCGATTGTTTCGCAAACTATGTTTGCAAAATTAGACAAAATGAAAGATAAGCTAGGAAACTATTTAATCCAGCCAGATGTTAAAGAAAAAACGCAACAGCGTTTATTAGGAGCTAAAATCGAAATTTTACCTGATGAAGTACTAGGGCAAAAAGGTAATAACACTTTGATTATCGGTAACTTAAAAGATGCGATTGTTTTATTTGACCGCTCTCAATACCAAGCATCATGGACTGACTACATGCATTTCGGAGAATGTTTAATGATTGCTGTACGTCAAGACTGTAGAATTCTAGATTATAAATCAGCAATTGTGATTGAATATGATGATAGTGAACGCGGTGAAGGCGATCTTGGCTTAGAAGCATAATAAGCGCTCGATACTTTATAAAGAGGTGATAAACTATGGCAATGTATGAAGTGAAGAAATCTTATACTGACTTGGAAAAAGGCCAGTATTTAAAGTCAGGTAAACGTGTTGAAATGACAGTAAAACGTGCTGAATATGTTAACAAAAAGCTGAAAGAGCATGGAGTAATACTTGAAAGAGTAAAAGAAGAATAGGTGATTGAATGCAATTAACAGCTGAGGAACTTAAGTTATTAAAAAAGCATTGCAAAATAGATCACAATTCAGAGGACGACTTATTAGAAATATATTACTCTTGGGCATTCCATGAAATAGCTAGCGCTGTTACGGATGAACCAAGTAAATATATTGATTGGTTTAAAAGTCATCCTCTATTTGCTCGTGCTATATACCCTTTAGCAAGTTACTATTTTGAAAACCGTATTGCTTATTTGGATAGGGATTTATCGCTTGCGCCACATATGGTTTTAAGTACGGTGCATAAATTGAGAGGTTCATTTGAGCAATTTTTGGAGAGTGAAAATGATGAAATTTAATTCCAATAAATTAAATGAACGTATAGATTTTTGTGAAGATGTAAGCGAGAGAGTGAACGGAAATCCGATGAAACCGAAGACGAAAATATTATACTCTTGTTTCGCTTGCATTCAAGAATCTAAAGAATCCGACACTCAAACGAATCTCAATACAGGTAGCAAATTCATTAAAACTATTATTATCAGAGATACACGAGGTGATTATAAACCAACAAATAAGCATTACGTCTTGCATGAAGGGCAAAGATTTAACATCAAATATGTAAAGCCAGATTATCAAGATAAATCTTATTTGCGTATCTATGGCGAGGTGGTCATTTAATGGGGGCAAGAATTGAAAGTAATAACATCGAACAAGGTTTGAAAAATGCAGTTTTAAAAATGAATTTAAATAGTAATGTAATTGTCAAAGCTGGGGCTATGTCATTAGTCCCGCTTTTAAAAAGTAATACACCTTTTGCGAATACTAAAAAGCATGCTCGCGATCACATAGCTGTTTCTAATGTGAAAACAGACAGACACACAAGTGAGAAAATCGTTACAATTGGTTACGCTAAAGGCGTCTCACATCGTATTCATGCAACAGAATTTGGAACAATGTACCAAAAACCACAATTGTTTATAACAAAAACAGAAAAGCAAGGGAAAAACAAAGTTTTAAAAACAATGCTTGATACTGCTAAGAGGTTGCAAAAATGATTAATGTTACCAAATTAATTAGAAACGCTATTATTGCAAATAACATTACAGATGAAGTGAATGTGTTTAACTACACTATAGATGACCATTTTCACGAAAAAACTGACAAGCCTATTATTCGCATATATCCCTTACCGTTCAATCCTGACACATACGCTGATGATAACGAGATTTCAAGAGAATACCATTACCAAATTGATGTTTGGTGGTCTCAAGATGAACCGAACGAGCAAGTAGAAAAAATTGTTGAGTTACTCAAAGTGATAAATTTTCAATGTTATTACAGAGAACCGTTATACGAGAGTGACGTCATGTCATTCAGACATATTATAAGAGCAAAAGGCTCGATTTTATCAATGAAATTGGAGGAAAATTAAATGATTGAAAAATTGAAACAAGCACCAAGATTTTTAAAATTAAACTTACAACATTTTGCAGATACAGGAGTTTCGGGTATCGCAATTGGGGTATCAAACTTTTATTATGCACCTATTTTAAAAGATACAGAAAATGAATGGGAAACTGGAGCTGGCACACGTATTCGTTTCTTAAAAGAAATTGAAGTAGACCGTCCACAAGATACCGAGGAAGATTATGGGGATGATATGGTCGCAGCAACTGCTGTATCTAATGGTAAACTAAGTGTTAAGACAACATTTGTTACTGTTCCTGCTGACGATAAGGCGTTCTTGAATGGCGCTAAAAAAGGTGTAGGTGGTTATAAATATGGAGCTAAGGATATCCCGCCAGATGTAGCGATTGTATTTGAAAGACGTAATCATGATGAGTCTTCAGAATGGGTTGGCTTGTTCAAAGGTAAATTCACTCGTTCAAGCATCAAAGGGCAAACAAAACAAGATAAAGTTGAATTCCAGAATGACGACGTAGAAGGCAATTTTATTGATCGTTTGTTTGATGAGAGCTCGCATGTTACTGGCTATGATAAAAAAGGAAGCACTACAGGGCGCGATTATGTATTCATGGAAACATTTGGTAAAACTTATGATGAATTCATGTCTAGTCGAGGAGAACAAAATATGGAACCTGTAGAAAAAGAAATGAAAAAAACAGAAAAAGTTGAAGTCACTTCTGTAAACGTCACTGATGAACAAGTTACAGTTAAAGTTGATGCTACTAAACAACTATCAGCCACAACCGAACCATCTGGACAGAAAGTAACTTATGCAGTGACTGAGGGGCAAACGTATGCTAGCGTAACATCAACTGGCCTCGTTAAAGGTTTGGCGGAAGGTAATGCGACCGTTACAGCGACTGCAGGAAAGCAAACTGATACTGTGCAAATTACAGTACAATCTAATTTAGAAATGTAAGTTTTGAGGGCTTAACGCCCTCTTTTTATTTTGGCCAAATTAAAAAGAAAGTAGGAATTTAATAATGGAACGTACATCAATTGAATTAATTACAGGATTTACAAAAACAGGAAAGCCGCAATATCAAAAGTATTTAGCGAAGCCGATTATTACTTTGTTTGAAACAATTCAAGGTTCAAAATTAGGTTTGAAACTTAACAAAGCCTTTAAGGGGGCTGATTTTAAAGATCTAACAGAAGAAGAATTTAATAACTTAAGTGTGACAGAACAGGAAGAATACAAAAACAAGCAAGAAGAATACGAAAACAACATGGCTGTACAAATGGAAGTATTAGAAGAAGTTTTGGATTTCATCGTTGAAGCTTTTGATAATCAATTTACCAGTATAGAACTTCAAAAAGGATTACCAAATGGTCAAGAAGGTATTGAAAAGATTGGACAGTTAATTGGACGAATTACAGGTGGGGAACCTAGCGATACAAAAAAGTTCGTGACAGAGAATCAGAAATAAGAAAAGAAGATTTAACACCTGAAGCTGTCTACAACAATTACAGGAAAATAGCTAAAGATTTGATAGAAAAAGGCATGGATGCAGAAAAAGTGGCTAACATGCCGATACACTTCTTTTTAGACATTGTCGAATCGAAGATTGAAACAAAGCGAACTGCGAAAAGTTTTAAAGATATTTTTTAATCAGCCTTTAAAGGTTGATTTTTTATTTACATCTTGGAAGAAAGGAGGTTTTTAAATGCCTAATCCTATAGGTAATATGGTCATAAAGGTTGATTTAGATGGTTCTGGATTCAATAGAGGTGTGACAGGTTTAAATAGGCAAATGAAAATGGTTTCGCGTGAGCTTTCGGCTAATTTATCACAATTTTCTAGATATGATAATTCATTAGAAAAGTCGAAGATAAAAGTCGAAGGTTTGAGTAAAAAACAAAAAGTTCAAGCCCAGATTACTAAAGAGCTGAAAGATAGTTATGACAAACTTAGTAAAGAAACTGGTGAAAACAGTGCAAAGACACAAGCTGCGGCTGCTAAATACAATGAAGCTTACGCTAAATTAAACCAATATGAGCGAGAGTTAAACCAAGCCACACAAGAATTAAAAGACATGCAAAGAGAGCAGAAAGCATTAAATACTGCAATGGGAAAACTTGGTACCAACTTTAATAATTTTGGTCCTAAACTTCAAGAAATTGGTAACAGTATGAAAAATGTAGGCCGTAACATGACTATGTATGTAACTGCGCCGGTGGTTGCTGGGTTTGCTGTAGCAGCTAAAAAAGGTATTGAATTCGATGACAGTATGAGAAAAGTTAAAGCAACTTCAGGTGCTACTGGGGAAGAGTTTGAAGCTTTGAAGAAAAAGGCTCGCGAAATGGGTGCAACAACAAAATTTAGTGCATCAGATTCGGCTGAAGCATTAAATTACATGGCACTTGCTGGTTGGGATTCTAAGCAAATGATGGAAGGTTTAAGCGGAGTTATGGATTTAGCGGCAGCATCTGGCGAAGAACTGGGAGCAGTAAGTGACATTGTTACAGATGGACTAACGGCATTTGGTTTAAAAGCAAAGGATAGTGGTCATTTTGCGGACGTTTTAGCACAAACTAGCTCGAAGGCAAATACGGATGTTAGAGGGCTCGGAGAAGCTTTTAAATATGTCGCTCCTGTAGCAGGTGCGTTAGGTTACACGATTGAAGATACATCTATTGCGATAGGTTTAATGAGTAATGCTGGTATCAAAGGTGAAAAAGCAGGTACAGCGTTACGAACAATGTTCACCAATCTTTCAAGTCCAACTAGAGCTATGGGGAATGAAATGGAACGCTTAGGAATATCTATTACAGATAGTAATGGGAAAATGATTCCTATGCGAAAGCTTTTAGACCAACTGAGGGAAAAATTTAAACATCTTTCAAAAGACCAACAAGCTAGTTCTGCAGCTACAATATTTGGTAAAGAAGCGATGTCAGGAGCATTAGCGATTATAAATGCTTCTGATGAAGACTATCAAAAGTTAACCAAATCTATAGATTCATCTACCGGCGCATCTAAAAGAATGGCCGATACAATGGAATCTGGTTTAGGTGGGAAATTAAGAACTTTAAGGTCGCAATTAGAAGAACTAGCCCTAACGATTTATGACAGAATAGAACCAGCACTAAAGATTATAGTAAGTGCTTTTAGCAAAGTAGTGACATGGGTTACTAAATTACCAACGTCAATTCAATTAGCGGTTGTTGAGTTTGGATTATTTGTAGCAGTTTTAGGTCCTTTAGTTTTTATGTTCGGTTTATTTATCAGCGTGATGGGGAATGCAATGACAGTTTTAGGACCCTTGTTAATAAACGTTAATAAAGCTAGTGGTTTATTCGCGTTTTTAAGAACTAAAATCGCATCACTTGTTAAACTATTTCCGATTTTAGGTGTGTCGATATCAAGTTTAACGTTGCCTATAACATTAATTGTAGGTGCATTAGTTGGTATTGGCATAGCTTTCTATCAAGCTTATAAACGTTCAGAAACTTTTAGAAATATTGTAAATCTGGCAATCTCTGGTGTAGCAAACGCATTTAAAGCAGCTAAACTAGCGTTACAAGGTTTCTTTGATTTATTCAAAGGTGATAGTAAAGGCGCGGTTACCCTAGAGAAGATATTTCCACCCGAAACTGTAGCAGGAATACAAAATGTAGTTAATACGATTAGAACAACTTTCTTTAAAGTAGTTGATGCAATCGTTGGTTTCGCCAAAGAGATAGGCGCTCAATTAGCCTCTTTCTGGAAAGAGAACGGCTCAGAAATAACACAAGCTTTGCAAAATATAGCTGGTTTCATTAAAGCAACCTTTGAATTTATTTTTAACTTTATTATTAAACCAATCATGTTTGCGATTTGGCAAGTGATGCAATTTATTTGGCCGGCGGTTAAAGCTTTGATTGTCAGCACTTGGGAAAATATCAAAGGTGTAATACAAGGTGCTTTAAATATAATACTTGGCTTTATTAAGTTCTTTTCAAGTTTATTCACTGGTAATTGGCGAGGTGTTTGGGACGGTATTGTGATGATACTAAAAGGCACTGTGCAGTTAATTTGGAATTTAATACAACTGTGGTTTGTAGGTAAGATTCTAGGTGTTGTTAGATACTTTGGTGGATTGCTTAAAGGTTTAATATCCGGTATCTGGGGTGTTATCAAAGGTATTTTCACAAAATCATTATCTGCAATTTGGAATGCAACGAAAAGTATTTTTGGTTTCTTATACAATAGTGTTAAATCTATTTTCACTAATATGAAAAACTGGTTATCTAGTACGTGGAATAATATCAAAAGCAATACCGTCGGCAAGGCTCATTCGTTATTTACGGGTGTAAGGTCTAAATTCACAAGTTTATGGAATGCGACGAAAGATATATTTACTAAATTAAGAAATTGGATGTCAAACATCTGGAACTCTATTAAAGATAACACGGTAGGTATAGCTGGTCGTTTGTGGGATAAAGTGCGTAACATCTTTGGAAGCATGCGTGACGGTTTAAAATCTATCATTGGTAAAATTAAAGATCATATCGGTGGTATGGTAGACGCTGTTAAAAGAGGTCTTAATAAATTAATTGAAGGTTTAAACTGGGTCGGTGGTAAGTTGGGTATGGACAAAATACCGAAGTTACACACTGGTACTGAACATACGCATACTACTACAAGATTAGTTAAGAACGGTAAGATTGCGCGGGATACGTTCGCTACGGTTGGGGATAAAGGACGTGGAAATGGTCCGAATGGTTTCAGAAATGAAATGATTGAATTCCCTAATGGCAAACGGGTACTTACGCCTAATACAGATACGACAGCGTACTTACCTAAAGGTTCAAAAGTATATAACGGCGCACAAACTTATTCAATGTTAAATGGAACGCTTCCAAGATTTAGCATAGGTACTATGTGGAAAGATATTAAATCCGGTGCATCATCGGCATTTAACTGGACAAAAGATCAAATAGGTAAAGGTACAAAGTGGCTTGGCGATAAAGTTGGTGATGTCATGGACTTTATCGATAATCCAGGCAAACTTTTAAATTATGTACTTCAAGCGTTTGGAGTTGATTTCAGTTCTCTAACTAAAGGTATGGGTATTGCTGGCGATATAACAAAAGCTGCATGGTCTAAGATTAAGAAAAGTGCAATCAAGTGGCTTGAGGATGCTTTCGCAGAGTCGGGTGATGGCGGTGTATTAGATATGAATAAATTACGTTACTTATACGGTCACACTGCTGCTTATACACGAGAAACCGGACGCCCATTCCATGAAGGTCTGGATTTTGATTACATTTACGAACCTGTTCCATCAACCATTAATGGTAGAGCACAAGTTATGCCTTTTCATAATGGTGGTTATGGAAAATGGGTGAAAATTGTAAAGGGCGCCTTAGAAGTTATTTATGCACATTTATCTAAATATAAAGTTAAAACTGGTCAACAAGTTAGGGTCGGCCAGACTGTTGGTATATCGGGGAATACGGGGTTTAGTACAGGACCTCACTTACATTATGAGATGCGTTGGAATGGAAGACATAGAGACCCGTTACCGTGGTTAAGAAAGAATAATGGGGGCGGCAAAAGTACACCCGGTGGTAATGGTGCAGCTAATGCTAGACGAGCTATTAAGGCTGCTCAAAATATTTTAGGAGGAAGGTATAAGGCGAGTTGGATTACTAACGAGATGATGCGTGTTGCGAGTCGTGAATCCAATTATACAGCTAATGCAGTCAATAATTGGGATAGCAACGCAAGAGCTGGTATACCTTCAAGAGGTATGTTCCAAATGATAGATCCTTCATTTAGAGCGTACGCAAAGTCGGGTTACAATAATCCTCTCAACCCAACTCATCAAGCTATATCGGCTATGAGATATATTGTGGGTAAATGGGTACCAAGAACAGGCTCATGGAGAGCTGCGTTCAAACGCGCTGGTGATTACGCATATGCTACTGGTGGCAAAGTCTATAACGGATTGTACCACTTAGGGGAAGAAGGATATCCAGAGTGGATAATACCTACTGATCCAAGTAGAGCGAACGAAGCACACAAATTATTAGCTTTAGCTGCTAACGATATTGATAACCGCTCTAAAAATAAGCGACCAAACAACTTACCAAATCCAAGTATAAGTAATAGTGATACAAACTATATTCATACATTGGAGAATAAACTGGATGCGGTTATTAATTGTTTGGTTAGTTTGGTTGAGTCTAATCAAGTTATTGCAGATAAGGATTACGAACCAGTTATTAATAAGTATGTGTTTGAAGATGAGGTAAATAATTCTATCGATAAACGAGAGCGTCACGAATCTACAAGAGTTAGATTTAGAAGAGGAGGCACGATAATCTAATGCAAGATACAATTCAAATAGACAATAAAACCATTGAATGGTTAGTTGTACAAAGAGGGTTTGAGATACCCTCTTTTAATTTTGTTACTGAAAAAGAAAGTGTGAAAGGTAGAACAGGTTCTATTGCTAAAGCTCGTTATCTAAATGATATCGAATTTGAATTACCTCTAATAATTAGAAATGAAGTCTTGGCGCCAGGTGGACAAAAAACGCATGACGATATATTGGAAGAGTTAGTTGAATTTTTTGATATTGACAATTTAAAGCCGAAAAAACTTAAATTCAAATCTCAAAACTGGTATTGGTTTGCATACTTTGATGGACCATTAAAATTACCGAAAAACCCAAGAGGTTCAGTGAAGTTCACTATCAAAGTAGTACTAACAGACCCTTACAAATATTCAGTAACAGGAAATAAAAATACTGCGATTTCAGACCAAGTTTCAGTTGTAAATAGTGGGACTGCTGACACTCCTTTAATTGTTGAAGCCCGAGCAATTAAACCATCTAGTTACTTTATGATCACTAAAAATGATGAAGATTATTTTATGGTTGGTGATGATGAGGTAACCAAAGAAGTTAAGGATTACATGCCTCCTGTTTATCATAGTGAGTTTCGTGATTTCAAAGGTTGGACTAAGATGATTACTGAAGATATTCCAAGTAATGATTTAGGTGGTAAGGTCGGCGGTGACTTTGTGATATCCAATCTTGGCGAAGGATATAAAGCAACTAATTTTCCTGATGCAAAAGGTTGGGTTGGTGCTGGCACGAAACGAGGGCTCCCTAAAGCGATGACAGATTTTCAAATTACCTATAAATGTATTGTTGAACAAAAAGGTAAAGGTGCCGGAAGAACAGCACAACATATTTATGATAGTGATGGTAAGTTACTTGCTTCTATTGGTTATGAAAATAAATATCATGATAGAAAAATAGGACATATTGTTGTTACGTTGTATAACCAAAAAGGAGACCCCAAAAAGATATACGACTATCAGAATAAACCGATAATGTATAACTTGGACAGAATCGTTGTTTATATGCGGCTCAGAAGAGTAGGTAATAAATTTTCTATTAAAACTTGGAAATTTGATCACATTAAAGACCCAGATAGACGTAAACCTATTGATATGGATGAGAAAGAGTGGATAGATGGCGGTAAGTTTTATCAGCGTCCAGCTTCTATCATAGCTATCTATAGTGCGAAGTATAACGGTTATAAGTGGATGGAGATGAATGGATTAGGTTCATTCAATACGGAGATTCTACCGAAACCGAAAGGCGCAAGGGATGTCATTATACAAAAAGGTGATTTAGTGAAAATAGATATGCAAGCAAAAAGTGTTGTCATCAATGAGGAACCAATGTTGAGCGAGAAATCGTTTGGAAGTAATTATTTCAATGTTGATTCTGGGTACAGTGAATTAATCATACAACCTGAAAACGTCTTTGATACGACGGTTAAATGGCAAGATAGATATTTATAGAAAGGAGATGAGAGTGTGATACATGTTTTAGATTTTAACGACAAGATTATAGATTTCCTTTCTACTGATGACCCTTCCTTAGTTAGAGCGATTCATAAACGTAATGTTAATGACAATTCAGAAATGCTTGAACTGCTCATATCATCAGAAAGAGCTGAAAAGTTCCGTGAACGACATCGTGTTATTATAAGGGATTCAAACAAACAATGGCGTGAATTTATTATTAACTGGGTTCAAGATACGATGGACGGCTACACAGAGATAGAATGTATAGCGTCTTATCTTGCTGATATAACAACAGCTAAACCGTATGCACCAGGCAAATTTGAGAAAAAGATAACTTCAGAAGCATTGAAAGATGTGTTGAGTGATACAGGTTGGGAAGTTTCTGAACAAACCGAATACGATGGCTTACGTACTACGTCATGGACTTCTTATCAAACTAGATATGAAGTTTTAAAGCAATTATGTACAACCTATAAAATGGTATTGGATTTTTATATAGAGCTTAGTTCTAATACCGTCAAAGGTAGATATGTGGTACTCAAAAAGAAAAACAGCTTATTCAAAGGTAAAGAAATTGAGTATGGTAAAGATTTGGTTGGGTTAACTAGGAAGATTGATATGTCAGAAATCAAAACAGCATTAATTGCTGTGGGACCCGAAAATGACAAAGGAAAGCGTTTAGAGTTAGTTGTGACTGATGACGAAGCACAAAGTCAATTCAACTTACCTACCCGTTATATTTGGGGAATATACGAACCTCAATCAGATGATCAAAATATGAATGAAACACGGTTGCGTTCTTTAGCCAAAACAGAGTTAAATAAACGTAAGTCGGCAGTTATGTCATATGAGATTACTTCTACTGATTTGGAAGTTACGTATCCGCACGAGATTATATCAATTGGTGATACAGTCAGAGTAAAACATAGAGATTTTAACCCGCCATTGTATGTAGAGGCAGAAGTTATTGCCGAAGAATATAACATAATTTCAGAAAATAGCACATATACATTCGGTCAACCTAAAGAGTTCAAAGAATCAGAATTACGAGAAGAGTTTAACAAGCGATTGAACATAATACATCAAAAGTTAAACGATAATATTAGCAATATCAACACTATAGTTAAAGATGTTGTAGATGGTGAATTAGAATACTTTGAACGCAAAATACACAAAAGTGATACACCGCCAGAAAATCCAGTCAATGATATGCTTTGGTATGATACAAGTAACCCTGATGTTGCTGTCTTGCGTAGATATTGGAATGGTCGATGGATTGAAGCAACACCAAATGATGTTGAAAAATTAGGTGGTATAACAAGAGAGAAAGCGCTATTCAGTGAATTAAACAATATTTTTATTAATTTATCTATACAACACGCTAGTCTTTTGTCAGAAGCTACAGAATTACTTAATAGCGAGTACTTAGTAGATAATGATTTGAAAGCGGACTTACAAGCAAGTTTAGACGCTGTGATTGATGTTTATAATCAAATTAAAAATAATTTAGAATCTATGACACCCGAAACTGCAACGATTGGTCGGTTGGTAGATACACAAGCTTTATTTCTTGAGTATAGAAAGAAATTACAAGATGTTTATACAGATGTAGAAGATGTCAAAATCGCCATTTCAGATAGATTTAAATTATTACAGTCACAATACACTGATGAAAAATATAAAGAAGCGTTGGAAATAATAGCAACAAAATTTGGTTTAACGGTGAATGAAGATTTGCAGTTAGTCGGAGAACCTAATGTTGTTAAATCAGCTATTGAAGCAGCTAGAGAATCCACAAAAGAACAATTACGTGACTATGTAAAAACATCGGACTATAAAACAGACAAAGACGGTATTGTTGAACGTTTAGATACTGCTGAAGCTGAGAGAACGACTTTAAAAGGTGAAATCAAAGATAAAGTTACGTTAAACGAATATCGAAACGGATTGGAAGAACAAAAACAATATACTGATGACCAGTTAAGTGATTTGTCCAATAATCCTGAGATTAAAGCAAGTATTGAACAAGCAAATCAAGAAGCGCAAGAAGCTTTAAAATCATACATTGATGCTCAAGATGATCTTAAAGAGAAGGAATCGCAAGCGTATGCTGATGGTAAAATTTCGGAAGAAGAGCAACGCGCTATACAAGATGCTCAAGCTAAACTTGAAGAGGCAAAACAAAACGCAGAACTAAAGGCTAGAAACGCTGAAAAGAAAGCTAATGCTTATACAGACAACAAGGTCAAAGAAAGCACAGATGCACAGAGGAAAACATTGACTCGCTATGGTTCTCAAATTATACAAAATGGTAAGGAAATCAAATTAAGAACTACTAAAGAAGAGTTTAATGCAACCAATCGTACACTTTCAAATATATTAAACGAGATTGTTCAAAATGTTACAGATGGAACAACAATCAGATATGATGATAACGGAGTGGCTCAAGCTTTGAATGTGGGGCCACGTGGTATTAGATTAAATGCTGATAAAATTGATATTAACGGTAATAGAGAAATAAACCTTCTTATCCAAAATATGCGAGATAAAGTAGATAAAACCGATATTGTCAACAGCCTTAATTTATCAAGAGAGGGTCTTGATATCAATGTTAATAGAATTGGAATTAAAGGCGGTGACAATAACAGATATGTTCAAATACAGAATGATTCTATTGAACTAGGTGGTATTGTGCAACGTACTTGGAGAGGGAAACGTTCAACAGACGATATTTTTACGCGACTGAAAGACGGTCACCTAAGATTTAGAAATAATACCGCAGGCGGTTCACTTTATATGTCACATTTTGGTATTTCAACATATATTGATGGAGAAGGCGAAGACGGAGGTTCATCCGGTACTATTCAATGGTGGGATAAAACTTACAGTGATAGCGGTATGAATGGCATAACAATCAATTCTTATGGCGGTGTAGTCGCTTTAACATCTGACTACAATCGAATTATTATCGATTCATATGCTTCAGCTAATATTGAAAGTAGAGAAGCGCCGATATATTTATCTCCGAACACCAAAAATAAACCTGGTTTAAACCGATTCGCATTCACATTATCAAACGCTGATAGTGCATACGAAACTGACGGTTATATCATGTTTGATTCAGATGAAAACTATAAGTACGGTGCTGGATTAAGATTTTCTAAACGTAGCAATAAAGGATTGGTTCAAGTCGTTAATGGTGACTATGCTACAGGCGGAGACACTACAATTGAATCAGGTATGGGCAAATTCAACTTAGTTAAACGAAGAGATGGAAATAGTTACGTTAGCATTCAAAGTTATGATTTATTGGCGGTAGGTTCTGATAATGCTGGCGATAGAGTCGCTTCTAATTCTATTTATAAGCGTACTTATTCAGCACCTGCTAACTTACACATTACTTCTGCTGGAACAATTGGGCGTGCTACTTCTGCCAAAAAGTATAAAATTTCAATCGAAAACCAATACATCAATGAAGACGATCAGTTCAGTCATTCAAAAGAGATTTTAAAGCTTCCAATTCGTACATGGTTTGACAAATATGAATCGGAAATAATGGCTAAAGAATTGGAAAGTGGTAAAAAGTTATCTGATGATACTTTTAAACTTAGTCGACATACTGGCTTAATAGCGGAAGAGGTTGAAGAATTAGGATTTAATGAATTTGTTATTTATGATGACAACGGAGAAATCGAAGGTATCGCATACGATAGACTTTGGGTTCATTTAATACCTATTATTAAAAACCAGCAATCAAAAATCGAAAAACTGGAGGAATTAATAAATGAATGATAGCAATCAAGGTTTACAAGCCAATCCACAATATACAATTCACTATTTATCGCAAGAAATCACAAGACTAACACAAGAAAATGCAATGTTAAAAGCATATATACAAGAACAAAATGAAAAAAGCAAAAGTGCTGAGGAAGAGTAATCCTTGGCACTATTTTTATACAAAAATTTAAGGAGGTCATTTAATATGGCAAATGAAATTATCAAAAAAACAGAGAGATTTATTTTAGTACAAATTGACAAAGAGGGAACAGAGCGCGTTTTGTATCAAGATTTTGTAGGCAGTTTTACAACGTCCGATTCAGCAAGTTATGCACAAGATTTTAAATCTGAGGAAAACGCTAAAAAGATTGCTGAAACTTTAAATCTTTTATATCAATTAACAGGCAATCAAAACGGTGTGAAAGTTGTGAAAGAAGTTGTGGATAGAACTGACTTGTCATCTGATAAATCAGTTGATAGCGAAACAATGTAACTATACTAAGTTATGAGCATTACGCTCATAGCTTTCTTAGAAAGTAGGTGTAGTTTTGGATGATATTCAGAAAATAAAAAAAGAGCTTTCTGAATTAGTTGAACGTGTTGATGATGTTGAAATACTAGCAAACGAAACAGCTGATCATGTGCTTGAACTTAGAGAGGAACATAAGCAACATCATAATGAACTAAGAGAATCTCATAAAGAACTTAAAGATAAGCAAGATAAAGTTGTAGATGAGAATTTAGAGCAAACAAAGATATTAAACAGAATTGAAGAAAGATATCAAACGCAAGTAGATGTTGCGCAAAAAAATGAAGAAAAGACACTCGCCCAAAATAAATGGCTCGTAGGTGCCATATGGGCGCTTGTAACAATTGTTATGATTGCAGTCATTACTGCATCAATTACTGCGTTATTACCTTAAGGGAGGTGGACATAATGAGTTGGGCAAGATGGTTATCATGTTATTTGTATGGTCGTAAATGTAAATAATGTTTTTGGTCAGTGCATCGGCACTGGCTTTTTATTTTGATTGAAAAGAGGTACGTACATGGTATTACACAGCTCAAAAGACAGGAAGCATACTGCAAGTGAAGTTGGGAAGTGTTGTTAATACCAAGTAAGTAAGATATCTGAAATGTATAATAGAGTAAAAATGAAATCTTTTTATTATAGACAAATATAAAAAGTGTATAGTAATATATGTATGTATAATTAAATGATAATCATTTCATAATTATTGTATATAACTAAATAACTACTTAACAAAAATAATTATGCTTTAGAGGTGAGCAAAATGAAAAAAACAGCATTTACATTACTTTTATTCATTGCCCTAACGTTGACAACAAGTCCACTTGTAAATGGTAGCGAGAAAAGCGAAGAAATAAATGAAAAAGATTTGCGAAAAAAGTCTGAATTGCAGGGAACAGCTTTAGGCAATCTTAAACAAATCTATTATTACAATGAAAAAGCTAAAACTGAAAATAAAGAGAGTCACGATCAATTTTTACAGCATACTATATTGTTTAAAGGCTTTTTTACAGATCATTCGTGGTATAACGATTTATTAGTAGATTTTGATTCAAAGGATATTGTTGATAAATATAAAGGGAAAAAAGTAGACTTGTATGGTGCTTATTATGGTTATCAATGTGCGGGTGGTACACCAAACAAAACAGCTTGTATGTATGGTGGTGTAACGTTACATGATAATAATCGATTGACCGAAGAGAAAAAAGTGCCGATCAATTTATGGCTAGACGGTAAACAAAATACAGTACCTTTGGAAACGGTTAAAACGAATAAGAAAAATGTAACTGTTCAGGAGTTGGATCTTCAAGCAAGACGTTATTTACAGGAAAAATATAATTTATATAACTCTGATGTTTTTGATGGGAAGGTTCAGAGGGGATTAATCGTGTTTCATACTTCTACAGAACCTTCGGTTAATTACGATTTATTTGGTGCTCAAGGACAGTATTCAAATACACTATTAAGAATATATAGAGATAATAAAACGATTAACTCTGAAAACATGCATATTGATATATATTTATATACAAGTTAAACATGGTAGTTTTGACCACGTAATGTTCAGATTATTATGAACCGAGAATAATCTAAAAGTTTACAAGCAGTAAAAAAAGTATATGTGCTATAATATGCTTTGAGCAAGTTGGATAGATGGTGGCTATCTGAGTATAAGGAGGTGGTGCCTATGGTGGCATTACTGAAATCTTTAGAAAGGAGACGCCTAATGATTACAATTAGTACCATGTTGCAGTTTGGTTTATTCCTTATTGCATTGATAGGTCTAGTAATCAAGCTTATTGAATTAAGCAATAAAAAATAACCATCGCTAACTTTGGCTGGTTTCGATGGTTAAATGGTTATTAATTTAATCTTTAATCTAAAATAGCCACCGTCTTTTTAACGGGCTCACTAGGGTAACATGTTTGCGCATGTTGCCCTTTTTCTATATATAAATTAACACACCATAATATAAATATCAAATAGACGGCTTATTGGTCGTCTTTTTATTTTGGATAAAAGGAGATAAGAATATGATTAATTGGAAAATTAGAATGAAACAAAAATCATTTTGGGTAGCGATATTGTCAGCTATCTTTTTATTTGCTCAAAACATCGCCAAAGCTATTGGGTATGATATTCAAGTTTATACAGAGCAATTAACAGACGGTTTAAACGCTATATTAGGATTTTTAGTATTAACTGGTGTGATTCAAGACCCGACTACTAAAGGTATAGGTGATAGCCACCAATCTTTAGAATATGAAGAACCAAGAAGAAAATACTAGGAGGTAAAATAATGAAAACATACAGTGAAGCAAGAGCAAGGTTACGTTGGTATCAAGGTAGATATATTGATTTTGACGGTTGGTATGGTTACCAATGTGCAGATTTAGCAGTTGATTACATTTATTGGTTGTTAGAAATTAGAATGTGGGGAAATGCAAAAGATGCAATCAATAACGATTTTAAAAACATGGCAACAGTATATGAAAACACACCATCGTTTGTTCCACAAATAGGTGATGTGGCTGTATTTACCAAAGGAAAATATAAACAATACGGTCATATTGGTTTAGTGTTTAATGGTGGTAATACAAATCAATTTTTAATTTTGGAACAGGACTATGACGGTAACGCAAATACGCCTGCAAAGTTACGTTGGGATAATTATTACGGCTGTACTCACTTTATTAGACCTAAGTATAAAAGTGAGGGCTTAATGAATAAGATCACAAATAAAGTTAAACCACCTGCTCAAAAAGCAGTCGGTAAATCTGCAAGTAAAATAACAGTTGGAAGTAAAGCGCCTTATAACCTTAAATGGTCAAAAGGTGCTTATTTTAATGCGAAAATCGACGGCTTAGGTGCTACTTCAGCCACTAGATACGGTGATAATCGTACTAACTATAGATTCGATGTTGGACAGGCTGTATACGCGCCTGGAACATTAATATATGTGTTTGAAATTATAGATGGTTGGTGTCGCATTTATTGGAACAATCATAATGAGTGGATATGGCATGAGAGATTGATTGTGAAAGAAGTGTTTTAATTCTTAGGTTAAAATGTTAAATATTTGTTAATTATTTTTTAATGTAAGTTTAGTTTCTTTTAATATTTTATTGATTTTTAATATTTTCTCAATATAAAATGAAGTTGTTGATATTTATCATCTTAAATAAGGGTGTTAGCTATAAAAAGAGATAAATAAAAACAAATATATTATATTTGGAGGAAGCGCCATGCTCAAAAGAAGTTTATTATTTTTAACTGTTTTATTGTTATTATTCTCATTTTCTTCAATTACTAATGAGGTAAGTGCATCAAGTTCATTCGACAAAGGAAAATATAAAAAAGGCGATGACGCGAGTTATTTTGAACCAACAGGCCCGTATTTGATGGTAAATGTGACTGGAGTTGATGGTAAAGGAAATGAATTGCTATCCCCTCATTATGTCGAGTTTCCTATTAAACCTGGGACTACACTTACAAAAGAAAAAATTGAATACTATGTCGAATGGGCATTAGATGCGACAGCATATAAAGAGTTTAGAGTAGTTGAATTAGATCCAAGCGCAAAGATCGAAGTCACTTATTATGATAAGAATAAGAAAAAAGAAGAAACGAAGTCTTTCCCTATAACAGAAAAAGGTTTTGTTGTCCCAGATTTATCAGAGCATATTAAAAACCCTGGATTCAACTTAATTACAAAGGTTGTTATAGAAAAGAAATAAAACAAAATAGTTGTTTATTATAGAAAGCAATGTCTTGATTGAATATGTGTAGTGAAAATTATCTTTCATCAAATTCTCATTCATGCACGAATGGTTCTTCCCCACCTAATCAGATATTAGGTGACTTATGGGGAGAAATCAGTTAGGATGAAAAAGTGGATAATCCTTTTTTAGGCAGGTACTTCGGTACTTGCCTATTTTTTTATGTTATAATCTTTCTAGACGTATTCAAAGGACGTCTTTTTAGATTGTATGTTATAGCTAGCTTTCGGGCTAGTTTTTTGCTATGATGTGTTACACATGCATCAACTATTTACATCTATCCTTGTTCACCCAAGCATGTCACTGGGTGTTTTTTTCTTATGATAGAGAGCATAGTTTTCATACTACTCCCCCGTAGTATATATGACTTTAGCATTCCCGTATAATAGTTTACGGGGTGCTTTTTATGTTATAATTAAGTGTATATAGTAGGAGTGAACTATATAGCCTGTTAAGTGGCCTAGTAACCTAACACTTATCCTGCAATTGATATCCTTTTTGCCCTTCACTCGATACATATATCTCAACAACATAGAAATATTACAGTCGCTACACCGCATCTTAAATGGTGTGGTTATTTTTATTGGAAGTGTGTATCAGGTATCAGTAATGTTAAAACACCAGCTAAAAATGAAAAGAATTCACCAGTGCCAGCAGGTTATACACTCGATAAAAACAATGTACCGTATAAAAAAGAGACTGGTTATTACACAGTTGCCAATGTTAAAGGTAATAACGTGAGGGATGGCTATTCAACTAATTCAAGAATTACAGGTGTATTACCCAATAACGCAACGATCAAATATGACGGCGCATATTGCATTAATGGCTATAGATGGATTACTTATATTGCTAATAATGGACAACGTTGTTATATAGCGACAGGAGAGGTAGACAAGGCAGGTAATAGAATAAGTAGTTTTGGTAATTTTAGCGCACTTTGAAAAAAAGTGTGTAAAGTTTCATATGAAGTTAATTAATTTATTATAGAATAGTTTGAAATTATGCTATAATCATTTTAGACACAGCAATGTGTTCAAATTTTCATCTATTCATAAGCTAGCCTTCGGGCTAGTTTTTTTTGTGCTATATATTTGTTTTAATTAAATAAAATTAGATAATGCAATAGTAGCCATTTTATGTTAATATTACCTTGGGCGTTTTCAAGGAGCGCCTTTCATTTTTTATGTATTGCTCCCCTTCGGGCTAGTATATTAAATTTATTTTTGCGCTTTCCAAATCAATGTATATGTGTTATATTGTTTATGGGAAGTAGGTAAGCATTTCGGTGCTTACCTTTTTTTGTTTTTCTATAAATACAATAAGGTATGTCAATTTGATAATTTATTAATTTTCATTTAATAAGAAGATCTATATAGTTAATGAATAATTAATGTACTTTTTTTTAGTTAGTCATTAAAATAAATTAGTACTAATTACTAAGGAGAATAAAAAATGAAAATTAGAAAATCTATACTTGCGGGAACTTTAGCAATCGTTTTAGCATCACCACTAGTAACTAATCTAGATAAAAATGAGGCACAAGCTAGCACAAGCTTGCCAACATCGAATGAATATCAAAACGAAAAGTTAGCTAATGAATTAAAATCGTTATTAGATGAACTAAATGTTAATGAATTAGCTACTGGAAGTTTAAACACTTATTATAAGCGAACTATAAAAATTTCAGGTCAAAAAGCAATGTATGCTCTTAAGTCAAAAGACTTTAAGAAAATGTCAGAAGCAAAATATCAACTTCAAAAGATTTATAATGAAATTGACGAAGCACTAAAAAGTAAATATTAAAAAAACCACCCGTAAAAGGGTGGTTTTAATTTTCTAGATAATATAAAAGTGTTCATAAATAAAACAGTATAGGTAAACAATAAAGTATTGAAAAAAGTAAGTTTAATATGAAAATTGTTAAATGAACGACATCTTTTGTTTTTATAAATATCAAGAAAATAATCAAACTCAAAATAAATAACGTAACTGTAGTCATAGGCGTCCATACATAATCAGCATTAGTCATTAAGAATGGTGCGGCCATTATGAAAAAATTTATAATGCAGATGAAATAGACAATTAGACTATAAATTAGGTAAATAACAATACACACCCTTCATAAATAAATAATTTAAATCCTATATATTTTAACAAAAGTAAAACACAGAAGTGTAGAAAATAAAAAATATTGGTAAATAAAATCAATAAGTTTAACCAATATGTTGCTCGCTTCATACCGTATATTGCAACAAAAATTCCGATCAAGAAAAATATAGCCCCTATGATAAAACAGAAATCCGATGCTGAATTATTAAAAAATGAGGTGTTTAGAGTTAGAAAATGAGTTAATGAGTTGACTATAACTAATAAGATATTAATTATATTTGTATGGTTCTTCACATGATACCTCCAAGTAAAAAAATCTAATTAATAAAGTGAATGCTTGATGAACAAGCAGTTATTCCAAACAGAATCAATAAGAAAAGTAGAATCAACATGCTAATGCCCCATAAACAACCCTTTTCACTTTCACTATTATTAATTTCTTGACTTCTTTTAAAGATATTATTACTTTTACATTCTTTAGTTGTTTTAAATTTCACGTTTTTATTACTTCCTTTTGTTTAAAAGTTTACAATGAATTTTTGATTATAATAATATATTCAAAATAGTACTATCTAGTTTGATATGTCAAGCAATATTATTATAAAATTGGAATTCTGAGTTGTCTACTCTAATTTATTATATTTACCTATAAAAATACACCTCAAAAAATAGATTTTTCAGTCTAGCTTTTGGGGTGTACATTCCACACAAACATGTGATTATTTTGATGTTTCTATTAAACTTGTAATTTTAAATTTAAAGTCCCTAAAAAGTCCCTAAAATTTTATTTTATATGAGGTATTATTGATAATGATAAAGTTATAAACCTTGATATTATGCTGTTTTACTTTTTGAATGATAAGTAATTTTATGTTAAAAGTCTCCAGTTTGGATACAAAACGGTCGATAACATATAAACGTTATGACTAACTAACTTCAAATCAGTATCATCTTTCTTAGATTCGGCTTTGGCACTATTGTCAGTAAGTGCACCAACTAATAATAAATTTGCTAATGCAAGTGTTGCAACTTTTTTTAGTGAATTGGATTTTGTTTTTTTCACCATCATTATCACTCCTTTTATATAGCTTACAACAAAATAGATGCAAAATTGATTAACTAAATTTAAATTAATTATTAAATCGAATTTATATTTTTAAGTAAATGTTTTTTGAGTATAAAGATGCTGTAAATATAATTGACAAATGTAATCGGAATTAAGAAATGAAGATTGTTATGACATTTAAGTTTGAAACTTGGTATAAACAAAATCAAACAACATTTTAGGTATTGTAAATTAGTTAGTTAATCAAAATTAAAAGAACTTTTAACAGTGTTAAAAAATTATTGTTAAAGATAATTTATTATTAATATTCAGTTAATTCAAAAAATAGAGAAAGTCTGGCTATAATAAAGTTGCAATCACGAATTACATAAAAAAGGAGAGATAATTTATGAAATTTAAGTCATTGATTACAACAACATTAGCATTAGGCGTTATAGCATCAACAGGAGCAAACTTTAATACTAACGAAGCATCTGCCGCAGCTAAGCCATTAGATAAATCATCAAGTACATTACACCATGGACATTCTAACATCCAGATTCCATATACAATTACTGTGAACGGCACAAGCCAAAACATTTTATCAAGCTTAACATTTAATAAGAATCAAAATATTAGTTATAAAGATATAGAGAATAAAGTTAAATCAGTTTTATACTTTAATAGAGGTATTAGTGATATCGATTTAAGACTTTCAAAGCAAGCGGAATATACGGTTCATTTTAAAAATGGAACAAAAAGAGTTATCGATTTGAAATCAGGTATCTACACAGCTGACTTAATCAATACAAGTGACATTAAAGCTATCAGTGTTAACGTAGATACTAAAAAGCAACCTAAAGATAAAGCTAAAGCAAATGTTCAAGTGCCATATACAATCACAGTGAACGGCACAAGCCAAAACATTTTATCAAACCTAACATTTAATAAAAATCAAAATATTAGTTACAAAGATTTAGAGGGTAAAGTTAAATCAGTTTTAGAATCAAATAGAGGTATTACTGATGTTGATTTAAGACTTTCGAAGCAAGCGAAATATACAGTTAATTTTAAAAATGGAACGAAGAAAGTTATAGATTTGAAATCAGGTATTTACACAGCGAATTTAATCAATTCAAGTGATATTAAAAGTATCAATATTAACGTAGATACAAAAAAACATATCGAAAATAAAGCTAAAAGAAACTATCAAGTTCCATATTCAATTAATCTAAATGGTACATCTACAAACATTTTATCGAATCTTTCATTTTCAAATAAACCTTGGACAAATTACAAAAATTTAACTAGTCAAATAAAATCAGTACTGAAGCATGATAGAGGTATTAGTGAACAAGATTTAAAATATGCTAAGAAAGCTTATTATACTGTTTATTTTAAAAATGGTGGTAAAAGAATCTTACAGTTAAATTCAAAAAATTACACAGCAAACTTAGTTCATGCGAAAGATGTTAAGAGAATTGAAATTACTGTTAAAACAGGAACTAAAGCGAAAGCAGACAGATATGTACCATACACAATTGCAGTAAATGGCACATCAACACCAATTTTATCAAAACTAAAAATTTCGAATAAACAATTAATTAGTTACAAATATTTAAACGACAAAGTGAAATCTGTATTAAAA
>NZ_JACYVY010000007.1:0-59881 GCF_017151825.1 Staphylococcus sp. EG-SA-18 | reverse complement strand
CTATAAGTGTAATTTCATTGCATACATATTACACGATTAAGAATGTGAAGGGGACAGTTATCAAATGAAAAAATTTAAGTGTTTATTTGTATTAATGTTAGCAGTCATTGTTTTTGCAGCAGCATGTGGAAATTCAAGTTCTTTAGATAATCAAAAGAACGCTAGTAATGATTCGGATTCTAAATCAGGAGGATACAAACCTAAAGAATTAACAGTACAATTTGTACCTTCGCAAAATGCTGGAACATTAGAGGCTAAAGCAAAACCATTAGAAAAATTACTATCTAAAGAATTAGGGATTCCAGTTAAAGTGTCTGTATCAACTAACTACAATACAATTGTTGAAGCTATGAAGTCTAAAAAAGTTGATGTTGGTTTCTTACCACCAACGGCATACACATTAGCACATGATCAAAAAGCAGCTGATTTATTATTACAAGCACAACGTTTCGGTGTAAAAGAAGATGGTTCAGCAAGTAAAGAACTTGTAGATAGTTATAAGTCAGAAATTCTTGTTAAAAAAGACTCAAAAATTAAAAGCTTGAAAGATTTAAAAGGTAAGAAAATTGCCTTACAAGATGTAACATCAACTGCTGGATATACATTCCCACTTGCGATGTTAAAAAACGAAGCAGGTATTAATGCAACTAAAGATATGAAAATTGTGAATGTTAAAGGTCATGACCAAGCAGTTATCTCATTATTAAATGGAGATGTAGATGCTGCGGCTGTATTTAACGATGCACGTAATACTGTGAAAAAAGACCAACCAAATGTATTTAAAGACACACGAATTTTAAAATTAACACAAGCTATTCCGAATGACACAATTTCTGTAAGACCAGATATGGATAAAGATTTCCAAGAAAAATTGAAAAAAGCTTTTATAGACATTGCTAAATCAAAAGAAGGTCACAAAATTATTAGCGAAGTTTATTCACATGAAGGATACACAGAAACGAAAGATTCAAATTTCGACATTGTAAGAGAGTACGAAAAATTAGTTAAAGATATGAAATAATCATTATTTAACAAATGAATCATTAGCGAATTTGGTATTAAAAGCTTTCGTTCAATAGATATATTCTAGATTAATATTGAAAAGCTAGGCGCTAAACTGAAACAGATATAGAAAGGTGTCGCTGTACATTTGAAACCATTTGTACACAGAAACCCAATGTCTATGATATTTCAGTTTACCTTGGCTTTTCTTTATTAAAGAAAGGTGTCAAACATGAGTCAAATCGAATTTAAAAACGTCAGTAAAGTCTATCCTAACGGTCATGTAGGCTTGAAAAATATTAACTTAAATATTGAAAAAGGTGAATTTGCAGTCATTGTCGGACTATCTGGTGCTGGGAAATCCACGTTATTAAGATCTGTAAATCGTTTGCATGATATCACGTCAGGTGAAATTTTCATCCAAGGTAAATCAATCACTAAAGCCCATGGTAAAGCACTATTAGAAATGCGCCGAAATATAGGTATGATTTTCCAACATTTTAATTTAGTTAAACGGTCAAGTGTATTACGAAATGTACTAAGTGGACGTGTAGGTTATCACCCTACTTGGAAAATGGTATTAGGTTTATTCCCAAAAGAAGACAAAATTAAAGCAATGGATGCACTAGAACGGGTCAACATCTTAGATAAATATAATCAACGCTCTGATGAATTATCAGGAGGTCAACAACAACGTATATCTATTGCACGTGCACTATGCCAAGAATCTGAAATTATTCTTGCAGATGAGCCAGTTGCTTCATTAGACCCATTAACTACGAAACAGGTTATGGATGATTTAAGAAAAATCAACCAAGAATTAGGCATCACAATTTTAATTAACTTACATTTTGTTGACTTAGCAAAAGAATATGGCACACGCATCATTGGTTTACGTGATGGTGAGGTTGTCTATGATGGTCCTGCATCTGAAGCAACAGATGACGTATTTAGTGAAATATATGGACGTACAATTAAAGAAGATGAAAAGCTAGGAGTGAACTAACATGCCTTTAGAAACACCTACAAAGTATGACTCCCTTTTAAAGAAAAAGGTTTCTTTAAAAACGAGTTTTACCTTCATGTTAATCATTGTGCTTATCATTTGGAGCTTCATTTATACGGGGTTTAATTTTGGAGATTTAATGATAGGAATACCTCAAATAGGTGATCTATTCAAACAAATGATTCCACCTGATTTCGAGTATTTACAACAAATTACAACGCCAATGTTAGATACTATTCGAATGGCTATCGTAAGTACAGTATTAGGTAGCATCGTTTCAATACCAATTGCGTTATTATGTGCTAGCAATATCGTTCATCAAAAGTGGATTTCAATACCCTCGCGTTTTATTTTAAATATAGTTCGTACTATACCGGATTTGCTATTAGCAGCAATCTTTGTGGCTGTATTTGGAATCGGTCAAATTCCAGGGATATTAGCACTGTTTATTTTAACTATCTGTATTATTGGAAAATTATTATATGAATCATTGGAAACGATAGATCCAGGTCCAATGGAAGCAATGACGGCTGTTGGCGCTAATAAAATAAAATGGATTGTTTTCGGTGTTGTACCACAAGCCATATCGTCATTTATGTCATACGTATTATATGCATTTGAAGTAAATATACGTGCTTCAGCTGTGCTTGGATTAGTCGGCGCTGGCGGTATTGGATTGTTTTATGATCAAACACTTGGTTTATTTCAATATCCAAAAACAGCAACGATTATTTTATTTACTTTAGTTATTGTCGTCGTCATTGATTACATCAGTACGAAAGTGAGGGCACATCTCGCATGACACAGGAAATAGCAAAATATAATGTTCACACAAAAGCACACAAACGAAAATTGATTAAAAGATGGCTTATTGCAATTGTTGTCTTAGCTATTATCATCTGGGCATTTGCAGGTGTACCAAGTTTAGAACTTAAAAGTAAATCATTAGAAATCTTAAAATCCATATTCAGCGGATTATTCCATCCTGACATCAGCTATATCTATATACCAGATGGCGAAGACTTATTACGTGGTTTACTTGAAACCTTTGCGATAGCCGTTGTAGGTACTTTCATCGCCGCAATTATCTGTATTCCATTAGCATTTCTAGGTGCAAATAATATGGTAAAGTTACGCCCGGTTTCAGGTGTTAGCAAATTTATTTTAAGTGTTATACGTGTCTTCCCAGAAATTGTAATGGCACTTATATTTATCAAAGCTGTTGGCCCAGGTTCATTTTCAGGTGTATTAGCTTTAGGTATCCATTCTGTAGGTATGCTTGGGAAACTTTTAGCTGAAGATATTGAAGGTCTAGATTTCAGTGCTATAGAATCATTAAAGGCCAGTGGTGCGAATAAGATTAAAACACTCGTATTTGCAGTCATACCACAAATTATGCCTGCCTTTCTATCTCTCATACTTTATCGCTTTGAACTAAACTTACGTTCAGCTTCTATACTGGGGCTAATTGGGGCTGGTGGTATCGGGACACCACTCATATTTGCCATTCAAACACGTTCTTGGGACCGTGTAGGTATTATATTAATCGGTTTAGTACTAATGGTCGCAATTGTAGATTTAATTTCCGGTTCAATCCGAAAACGTATTGTTTAACATTAAATCAGGATACTCCTAAATAAGAGGTCCTACCGTCTTACGTTTCTCTATTATAATAAAAACAGCAGTGAAGAAAACTATTGTTATAGTTAACTTCACTGCTGTTTTTATTATATCTAAATTTATTCTATTTCAATTCCTTTAAATAACTTTTACCGAACTCTGGTAATGTTACGTTGAAATTATCTGCTATAGTTGCACCGATAGAACTGAATGTAGTATCACTTTCTAGTGCATGACCACCTTTAAATTTCGGACTGTACATAATTACTGGGATATATTCTCTCGTATGGTCCGTACCTGGCGCTGTCGGGTCATTACCATGGTCTGCTGTAATAATTACTAAATCGTCTTCTTTTAAGTTGCTAAACAGTTCTGGCAAGCGATCATCGAAATCTTTAATTGCTTGTGCATAACCTGGTTTATCACGACGATGACCGTATAATGCATCAAAGTCTACTAAGTTTAAGAAGCTAATACCTGTGAAATCTTTCTTAACAATTTTCATCAATTGATCCATACCGTCCATGTTACTCTTCGTACGAACCGCTTCTGTTACACCTTCACCATCATAAATGTCATTAATTTTACCGATGGCAATAACATCATAACCACCGTCTTTCAAATGATCTAAGACAGTTTTACCAAAAGGTTTTAACGCATAGTCATGTCGATTAGATGTACGTGTAAAGTTTCCTGGTTCACCAACATATGGACGTGCGATAATACGACCAATTAAATATTTAGGGTCTTTTGTCAACTCACGAACCTTTTCACAAATATCATATAACTCTTCTAATGGGATAATGTCTTCATGTGCAGCAATTTGCAATACTGGGTCTGCACTTGTATAAACAATTAAGTCACCAGTTTTCATTTGGTGCTCGCCCCACTCATCGATAATTTGCGTACCCGATGCCGGTTTGTTAGCAACAACTTTACGACCTGTCATTTCTTCAATTTGTTGAATTAACTCTTCAGGGAATCCATTAGGGTATACTTTAAAAGGTTGCATAATATTTAAACCCATAATTTCCCAGTGACCAGTCATTGTATCTTTACCAACTGAAGCTTCACTCAATTTAGTATAGTATGCTTCTGGTTGTTCAACTGCATTTACTACTGGTAATTTATCGATGTTCCCTAGACCTAACTTTTCAAGGTTTGGTAAAGTTTGATCGAAACCTTCTAAGGTATGTCTTAAAGTATGTGAACCTTCATCTTTAAAATCAGCTGCGTCTGGCGCTTCACCAATACCTACTGAATCCATTACGATTAAATGTACACGATTAAATGGTCTTGTCATAGCTATCACTCCCAAAATTTATATATATTAGTAATCTGAATCTGCTTCTAAACCTTGCATAATTTGAACACCTGCGCTCGCACCAATACGTGTCGCACCTGCTTCAACCATTTTATTGAAATCTTCTAAATTACGTACGCCACCTGATGCTTTTACTTCTACATCAGCACCTACTGTATCTTTCATTAATTTAACGTCTTCTGCAGTCGCACCGCCACCTGCAAAACCTGTTGAAGTTTTAACGAAGTCCGCACCAGCCGCTTTTGTTAATTCACTCGCTTTTACAATTTCGTCATGGTCCAACAATACCGTCTCAATAATCACTTTTACTGTGTGACCTTTCGCAACTTTAACCACTGCTTCAATGTCTTGTTGTACATCATCAAAACGTCCATCTTTTAATGCGCCGATGTTGATGACCATGTCAATTTCATCTGCACCATTTTGAATTGCATCTTCTGTTTCAAATGCTTTCGTTGCAGTTGTCGACGCACCTAATGGGAATCCTATTACCGTACAAACGAGCACCTCTGAATCAGCTAGTCGCTCTGCTGCATATTTAACATGTGTTGGATTCACACATACAGATTTAAAATTGTATGCTTTCGCTTCATCGATGATTTGATCGATTTGCGTACGTGTTGACTCAGGCTTCAATAAAGTGTGATCTATATATTTCTCAAATTTCATACTTACTACTCCTCGTGTTATATAATCTCTTTATTTAATTTTACTATAAATACGAATATATCTCGCGAATTTATATCTATTTATTTTTCAGATTGTGTCCAACGATTTAAGCTGACGAATAAAACTAATCCGACAATACTCATTAAACCTAAAATAATTAAAATAATACCGAAATGTGAACTTAATGCATCATTGCCTGGGAAATTTAATGCTTTAAAATCGATTAGAGCCGCAGCAATCGCAATACCTACAGATACCGCCACATTAATAATTAAATTATAAAAACCAATAGCCACACCTGTCATATTAAGATCTATTGTTTTAATGGCTTCGTTAAGTAAAGGTGCATACATTAAAGCAAAGCTACCTGCAAAGAATATCATAGAAATGACGAAGATTGAAATGTGATTACCTACTGCAAATGCAGGTAAAATCAAGCTCAGTGCGATTAAAATAATTGCTGTGATAATCGCTTGTTTTGAATTCAGATATTCGCCGATTTTACCACTTAGTGCACCAACGATGACTGCTACTATATAACCCGGTACTAATAACAGTGATGTTGTGTCTAGTTGCAGATGATAAATTTGCTCCATTATGAATGGGAACGTAAAAATATAACCCAATTGGATAGCATACATTACAAATACTATAAATAAAAATGAAGCATAACGTTTATTTTGGAAAAATGATTTATTTACTAATGGACGTTGCGCATTTTTAATATATAGCGCAAAAACGATAATCGCAATTAAGGCACCAATCATATATAACCAATTAAAGTTCGTAATAAACAGCATGACTGTTGTAGCAATAGTTGCCACTAGAATTAAGCCAACAAAATCTAAATGAGCTTTATTCGTATTATTTTCTTTTGGTAATAATTTAAATAGGAATGGCAACGTAAATACTACGATTAATGCAATTAAAAACATATTTGTCCAGTGTAAATACGTAGAAATAAATCCACCTGATAATGTACCGATAACTAATGACAAGGAATAACTGCTCGTACTTAAGCCAAGGTAAGTCTTCTGGTCCTCTTTAGAAAGATACTTTGCAACATATATCACATATAATGTCTCTGCAGCGGCTAAACCGGCAGTTTGAATAATACGTCCAACTAAAAGTAATGCGAATTGATGTTGGAAAATGTAACCAATAATTGATCCGATAATGATTAATATCACGCCATAAATAAATAGTGTGCGTATACTAATGGCATCAGATAATGAAGCGTATACTACAGCGCCAATACCAATTACTAAACCGGCTAATGTCGCTTGCCAACTTACTGTCGTTACAGAAATGTTTAAGTCATCAGCAATGGCTACAGAAATCAATTTAAATGAGTTGTCTATAACCAAACTGAATACAAATAAGAATAATAAAATAGGTACTGCTTTCTTTATTTTAGAATATTCAACATTCATAATTATCTAAACCAATGACAGTGCAATTTCAATCATATCTGTAAATGCACGTTCCCTTTCCTCAGGTGTTGTTGACGTTTCATGAATTAAATGATCGCTCACTGTGAACACACCTAATGCTTCGACACCAGCGTAAATTGCATTCATGTATAATGCAGCTGATTCCATTTCTACACCTAAAATACCCATACGCATCCAACGTTCACTCGCTGTTGTATCCGCGTTATAGAAAATATCACTTGATAACACATTACCTACATGATGACGTACACCTTTGTCACGTGCTGTTCCAACTGCTTTTTCTAATAATTGATAAGAAGCAATTGGCGCAAAATGACCTGGTAATTGATATTGTTGAACGTAATTTGAATCAGTAGAGGCACCTTGTGCAATAATCACATCATATAAATCAATGTTTTCTTGCATCGCGCCACAAGAACCAACGCGAATTAATTTTTTACAACCAAATGTATGAATTAATTCATAAGAGTAAATGCCAATAGATGGCATACCCATACCTGAACCCATGACAGAAACTTTTTTACCTTTATATGTTCCGGTAAAACCAAACATGTTTCGCACTGTATTGAACTGTTCCACATCATCCAAATAAGTTTCTGCAATGAACTTAGCTCTTAACGGATCTCCTGGCAATAGAACCGTTTCTGCAATTTCGACGTCATTCATTGGTTTAATGTGTGGTGTTGATTTCATAAAATATTCCTCCCAATATTTGTATAGTGATTTGTCTATTTGTCTAACCATGTATATAATAATATTTTTTAAAAGCGCTTTCAAGCATTACATTTTGACAATATTAAGAACATTTTACAGTTACAGCTACTAACCTTGTATAAAACTAATTTTCAAAGCCTATCTATATTTAATTTTTATAATTTTTCCAATTCGAGTAAAAATTATTGTATGATGAGAGTGATTAAGTAACTTTATGGAGGTTGTCTACGTGACGCAAACACAACCAAAATTTTTAACGATTTATAATACGTTATATAAAGAAATTCAAATAGGAAAATATCCGAGTGGCCATGCATTACCTACTGAAAAGGAACTTTGTGCGCGCTTTGATGTCAGTCGTATGACTTTGCGCCAAGCTATAAAATTGTTAGCCGAAGATGGCATCGTAGAGAGTACAAGAGGGAAGGGACACTTTGTTATTCCACAAACAAATGCCCAACACGCTTCAAGTATGGATCAATTTAAGCATCCACTTGATCAAATATTGCTAGCTCGCGTATCTATGTCATCAATTAATTATCGTGTTGATTTAGAAAGTGAATATACAAATCATTTGTTTGCAAACCATCCTTCTGCCGTCATTGCAATGGAACGCTATTATCAAAAAAAGGACAATCATTCTAAGCAAGCTGATGCATTTTGCTTTACCTTTATACCGTTAAATGTCATTGACACATTTAAAGTGAATACACAAAACGAAGACGACATGAAGACATTCGTTGAGCAAACGATTTATAGCAATGCATATCAATCAGATTTAAAAATGTCTATTACCAAAGCGCCCCACTTCAAAAATCATAGTCACGTGTTTGATGGTGATACACATTGTTGGCTGATTATTGAAACATTGTACGCACAAACACCTTATCCAATTATGATTAATAAGTGGTATATTCCACAGGAAATCTCTGAATTAACACTGACACGTATAAGACAATCGGATTATTAAAATTATTAAAATATAAGAAATTTTTTGATGACTATTTAGGGAGTTGGTAAGAAATGGAAAAGCTTGTTACAAGCGCAATTTCATTCAGTCAACTACTGCCAATATAACATTAGCGAGCCTAGGACATTGATTTATGTCCTAGGCTCGCTCAGATAATCACACGATTTTTCTATTATTAATCGTATTATGTTTATTTATTTGTTGAACGTCGTCTAAATGCTAAGAATAACCCAGATACTAATAGTAGTGCGGCAATACTTGCAGTAAGAATACTTGATGTCATACTTTCACCAGCAGCTGGTAAAACTTTTTTGTTACTTTGGTTCATTTGATGATTTGATGAATGCATATTTGCTTTTGGACTCATCATTTGATGGTTTGATGATTGCATATGACCTTGTTGCATGTGTGGCTGTTGGTTCATGTGTGTGTTCTGATTCATATGGCCTTGTTGACTCATATGACCTGTTTTATTTTGCACCATTTCACTACCACCATGATTAATACCATTTGCATCTACATTCGTTTGATAAAAATTGCCATCTTTTGTTAAAGGTAACGCATGGCCATTCATATCTCTAACAGCATGTGGTTTAAATACCCCTACATTAGTTGTAATTATCACATTGTATTTATCAGCAATATTTTGCGTCGCATCATACAATTTCATATTATAGTCTTGCATATTACTGCCAGCGCTTAATTGGGATAAAGCTTTCTCTAATTCAGTATATTGTGCTTGCGTCATTCCTTGTGGTACTACTCCGCCATAAGGACGATGATTTTGTACATTTTGGCTTTGTTTATTCGACACATTCATTGAAGTTGTGTCGGCATGCGCATTTTGAAAAGGCATACTTGAGAATACTAAAGTGCTTGTTACAATTAAAGAACCTACTGTTGCTAATTTTTTCATTGTCTTGTCCCCTTATATTACAATTTGATTACATTTACATTATCATACGATTACAAAAGAAATGCAACAAAATTTTTGAATCATTACATTTTTTTATAAAAATTTCACTTTAGATTCACAATAATTACTTATTTTGTCAATTTATTTAATGTCAATATGTTGATTAATTAATAGTATTGTCTGATGTGTATAACATTTAGGTCATCATTATAGTCAACAATAATAAGGTATTTCGAGTTGAAATTTATCTTATTATTTTGCCACTTTTACGTGCTATCCCATTACACAAAAACAAATAAGTAAAGATATTAAGTACAAAAAAGTGGAACACCTTGTAGATGCTCCACCTCAATTATATTAAGTTATATTATTTTGCTGCTTGGTATAATTCATCAACTTTTTTCCAGTTAACAATATTCCAAAATGCAGTCATATAGTCTGGACGTTTATTTTGATATTTCAGATAGTAGGCATGCTCCCAAACATCAAATAGTAAGATTGGTGTTTTGCCTTCTGTTAATGGATTATCTTGGTTTGGCGTTGTCACAATTTCTAATTTGCCATCATTAACAACTAACCAAGTCCAACCTGATCCAAATAATGTTGTTGCTTTATTTGCAAATTCATTTTTAAATTCATCTAAAGTGCCCCACTGCGCTTTGATGTCATCTATTACGCCACCTTTTTCTTCAGAATTAGGTGATAGTATTTCCCAGAATAATGAATGGTTAAAATGACCACCGCCATTATTACGGACTGACATCCTCATCGCTTCCGGTACCTTGTCTAAGTTAGCAATCATATCCGCTAATGATTGATGCTCTAACTCTGTTCCTTCAACTGTTGCGTTTAATTTCGTCACGTACGTATTGTGATGTTTGTCGTGATGAAACTCCATTGTTCTTTGATCTATATATGGTTCCAATGCATCATATGCATATGGTAAATTTGGTAATTTAAATGCCATAAGTATATTCCTCCTTTTATGAATATACTTTTATAATAATTAATTTCGGGTGTGTTTTGCAATAATTATTATTTATTTGTTATATCCAATTATATAAAATTTAAATATTCGAAATTGATATAATATTTAATATTGAATGCAAAAAGGCATTTAACTGCTTTTGTTTCCCGCTTTTAAAGAGAATTAAAAAAGACAACTTCCATTTTTCAATAAGAAATTGCCTTTTCTTCTTAATCTTAAATTTCTAAAGTATAGCGTTACCGATACTTAAATTGTTTTATGTCGAAGAAGCCTCAATATTTGCCATACGTATTGATTTTTCATAGTCATCATTAATAAAAGATAAACTACTATACCAATCGCAATTAATAGCAGCGTAGCGTACATTGTAGGGGGCAAATAATGATTGACCACACCAAGCACAATAAACATCATAACGGCAGCAATGACACATTGAATCGTACTTACAATATTCAACTTCACATTGATTTTAGTAATATCAACAAATCGCCAAATAAGTAAGATAAACTCTGTAATTAAACGTGCAATAGCCGCACCGTAAATTCCATAAAAATATATCAAAACAAGACATAATACTAAATTCATTACCGCACCAATAGTAATTGACGCATTATATAACCTTATTTTATTCACTATTAATAAATATTGCCTGCTTATCAACATATTTAAAGGAATGATTAATACAAGTATCGCTAAAATGGTCATCAATGGGACAGTTGATGCGAATTCCTCACCAAAGAACCATAAATAAAATGATGGCATAATTGCAATTAAACCAAAGACCATAGGTATTGTTAATATCAATTGAATATTCATATTATTAGATAACGTTTTAGTTAAACTATGTGATTGCTGGATAGACATTTTGGTAATACGCGGAATCATTACAAGATCAAATGTATTAATCATTATGATTGCGACCGTTAAAATATTAAATGCGTTAGAAAAGATACCAACTTGTTGGTATGTGCCTACTAAACCAAGAACAACGCAAGAAATACTAGTATATAAGTTGAGCTGTCCATTTGGTAATAAGTATGCTAATGACGAACGAAACAATTGCCAGACGTGTATCCAATTAACCGAAACAAAGCTAATGTATCGTTTTAAATAGATAAACAAAGGTAATTGGTTTAATACCGTCACAATAGCAATAGTAAATACATACAATGATAAATCTGATTGATCTTTGACAAAGATAACAACTACACTTAATACAATACCAGACGCAACAATATTACTGAGGCTAGGAATTTTAAACTTTTCAGTTCCAGCATAAAACCATGAAATATCGAGTGCTGCACCTATAATATAGATTCCTTGTAGTAGGAAAATAAGATAGTAATCATCAATAAATATAGTAATTACGACCATATACATCGCAAAAACTGTTAACGCTAAAAATAATTTACTGACAAAGATATCCCAAAACTGCTGTGACAATTGCCGTTTGTCGTTAACGGACTTCGCGATAACTCTATTAAAATATAACTGAACGCCAACACTTGCAATCATCAAAAAGTATTGCACGATATTGAAAGAAAATGAAACAATACCCACACCACTGGGACCAAATGCACGTGAAATAATGGGTATTGTAATCAGTGGTGTCATCGTTCTAATCAATTGGTATAGCCCTTGATAAATAATATTTTCTTTTAGTGAATCACTCTTCATTACGATCCCTTTCCATCTTTTCATATTGAACAATAAAGACGATAATTCCTAAAATAAAAGCGACATATCTTGAGTTATTAAATGATACTGTTAAAAAGTAAATCAGCATCGTCAACATTACAACAATTGCTGTTACATTTTTCCCAGAAATGTTAAATCTAAATAATTCAAACAGTAAATAAAGCATAAATATGATAAATAACGCACCGAATAAAATGCCCCATTCCACAAAAATTTGCAAATATGTATTATGGGCAACAAGTAAAATACCATTAATTTGCGAGCCAATATGTACATAATCCACTAAGCCAACACCAAAACCTAATGTATATTTAATTACTGAAATGGCATTTATCCATACAACACTTCGCTCAGATCCACTATCATTTAATGATGCAAACCCCTCTTCAAAAATAGACGCCATTCGATCTAATGACGGTAAGGCATCAAGGTCGCTTAATTGGAATAAATAGTAGTTGATATTATAAAAAGTAAAACAAAGTAATATCAGCATAATCACTAACATACTCACAACACTTACCGCATTTCTGCTAAATAACTTTTTAATAAAGAAATAAATGGCTAAGACGATTAATATGATAAACGCAGTCTTAGACCCCGTTGTAGTTAAAGACCATAGTAAAATACCACATGCAAGGACCTTGAATATGTAATTATGAATATACTTGTAAGCAAGTACCAATGTAATAATCTGTGTCATCGCGAAATAGTTAGGGTCATTCATTAATCCTTTTGAACGTATTTCATCAAAATATAACAATTTCATTAGTAAAGGGGACTTGTTCAAACCAGCTATAATACAAAATAGACCTATAGTCACACTGCTTATAATATAAGAGGTAACGATCACTTTTTTGCTATTACCTAACTTAAAGATGATCATCCCTAAATAGAAATAAATGACTACAAATGCATATTTAACTGTAGATGCAAGAACTTCCTTAACCGTAATAAATATCAAATCATCAAAAAATAGCAAACAAAGCGTAATAATCATACGATATGTATACAAAATAATGAAAAACTGTAAAAAATGATTTGCCTTTAATAAATGGTTAGCGAAAAACAGTAAATAAACTAATATTAGTAATGTGATAAAGTCAGCTATAGAAACATTCACACCGGCAATAACCGAAGATTGCTGAATAAAAACCGCTAAACCGATAAGTAACAATGTTAGTAATTTACTATTGTGTTGATTTTCCATTATAAACGTCTTCCACTTCTTTAATCATTTTCTCCTCAGTAAAACATTCTAAATAACGTTTTCTAGATTGATTACTCATTTTGATGTAATCACTGTCTATTAAATATTTTTCCAAGACTTTGGCAATAGTTTCTGGTTGATTGTTCATCATACATATACCATTATCAGCTACTAATTCTGAAATACCGCCAACATGACTGGCTATAACAGGCAAACCTGTAGCCATAGCTTCTATAATGCTAATTGGCAAACCTTCATGCTTACTTATTAAAATAAACGTATCGTATTGTGATAATAAATGACTCGCATTAATGACATTGCCCAAAAATGTGACATCATTTTCTAACCCAGCTTGTGCAACTTGTTGCTGACAATCATTTAATGTAGGTCCATCGCCTATAAATGTAAAATGCGCATGATTACTGTTATGTAATTTCAATATCTCTATTGCCGCGATTAGATTTTGTGGCAATTTTGGATAAGCAAATCTTGCAATCATAACAAATTGATGCTTTGTCGGGGCATTAATCTGTAAATCTTGTTTATTAGGCAACATTCCAACTACTTTGCCAATATTGTTATGTGATTGGCTTTTTAGCGTTTGCTTAACAGCGGGAACATCTGCAATACCATTATGTATTGTGGTTAATTTCAATCGATTAAATCGATATTTTAACGCTAACTGTTTATCGAAATCTGAAACACAAATAATGCTATCTGTAATAAGTGACATTAATTTTTCGATAACTAAATATAGAAATTTTTTAGCTGGTTTAACACCCTCTGTAAAAGCCCATCCATGTGCAGTAAAAACTATACGTGTGTCTTTCGATTTCGAAATGAACTTCGCAATTCGTCCGACCGTTCCAGCTTTGGAAGAATGTAAATGGATAACATCAGGTTTAATTTTCGAGAATAACTGCGCTAACACTTTGACAGCTAAAATATCTTGTTTAAAGTCAATTGGACCTACTAAATGTTCGATAATAATTACATTAACTCTTGCATCTAGTTGTTCAATCATTGGTCCATGATTGCCTACAATGACATAAACATCATGGTGTACGCAAAAATGGTTGGCAAGTTGAATGAGATGTGTTTGTGCACCACCATTGTCTGCTTTAGTAATACAATATATAATTTTCAACTGTTACAAACCCCTTTAATGCTATACTTTCAATTTCTTAACATGGCTATCTCATCAGATGAATAGTATTTATAGCCATGCAAATCAATGATGGCACATATTTCTTAATGCCATTTGATACTGTCTCAAGGGATTCCTCGTTATACTGTAACAATTGGTCACAATCTTTAAAATATAACTTTTATTTGAACTTATTAAGTAAATTAAGACTACCTTGAGCCTTCCCCTGTAATAACAACCATCAATGTTCTAATTGATATATATAGTTCCATCATTAAACTACCTTTATGTATATATTTCATGTCATATTTCAGTTTTTGTTGCGGTGTTAAGTCATATCCACCTTGAATTTGCGCAAGTCCTGTTAACCCTGGTGTAACAAGACATCTTTGCTCGAAACCTATCACTTCTGAACTAAATAATTCTACAAATTCCGGACGTTCCGGGCGTGGTCCAATAAAACTCATTTCCCCTTTAACAACATTAATTAGTTGTGGTAATTCATCAATGCGTGTTTTACGAATAAACTTCCCGACATTTGTTATACGATCATCATCTTTATCAGCCCATTGCGCACCGTTTTTCTCTGCGTTTTTGCACATCGAACGTAATTTGTATATTTTAATTAATTTACCCATCTTCCCAACTCTAACCTGACTATAAATAGGGTTTCCTGGCGAATCTATGACGATAGCAATGGCGAATATAACCATAATCGGTAAAGTTAAAAATAATAAAACAATGCTTAAAATTAAGTCAATCGCACGTTTAATTGGGTAATAGCTTTTTCTCACTTCTTCTAGTTTGTCTAATTTTCTTTGATAGGCATAACCCTTATTATTATGGACAGCTTCAATGTCATTTTCACGACATTTCCACTTCTTTAGCTGTAACTTCTTCAATATTATCTACCTCAAAATTAAAGTAATCCTTTAAACCTGTTTCTACTGTATATTTAGGAACAAATCCTAATGCCTTTAAGTTAGAAATATCTGCATAAGAATGCTTAATATCTCCTTTTCGTGCTTCTTTAAATTCATGCTCGACTGATTTTCCATATAATTCACCAATAATACGATAAACCTCTAATAAATTAGTAAAAGTGCCTGTACCAATGTTATAACCGTGTCCAATTGCATCTTTGTGTTCCATAATTAAGCGTACAGATTGAACAACATCATATACATATACAAAATCTCTAGTTTGCAGTCCGTCACCAAAAAATGTAAATGGCTTGTTATGCTCAAATGAATCGAACATCTTTGAAATCACACCTGAATATTGTGACTTAGGATCCTGTCTTGGCCCAAATACATTAAAAAATTTAACAACCGCTGTTGGTATGTTATATAACGAACAATAATTTAATGTCGTCCGTTCGCCGTAATATTTATCTATTGCATATGGTGATAATGGTAAGATTAATGATTGATCACTTTTAGGCAAATCAGGAAGATCACCATAAACAGCTGCTGACGAAGCAAAGATAAAACGTTTTATATGACTATTATATTTTTTAATGATTTCTAACAATCTTAATGTTGCTACGACGTTTATTTCTTGAGATAAGATAGGTTTCTCAACCGACTCAGCAACACTAACTAATGCTGCTAAATGAATAACATAATCAAATTGATATGTCTTCATGATTTGTTCAACTGCATCATATTCACGAATATCTAATTCAAACACATGATCGTCAGCCAAACTTTTAATATTTTCTCGTTTACCTGTTCTATAGTTATCTAGAACATAAACATCATAATCTTGTTGTAAATCATCTACTAAATGCGACCCAATAAAACCAGCCCCACCAGTTATCAAAACTCTTTCCAAATCTTCCACCTCATTTATACATTAAAAATATATCATAAAAACATAAAGTATTGTAAGCTTTTTATCGATATTTTTTATTTATAAAAATAAAATGAGATAACTTTGTGAATTTTTATTGAGATAAATTAGATAGTGGTGTTTTTGTGATGTTTTATAATATCTTGGGTGTGTTAATACTAGTAATGCTTTCAACTGATGCATTAGACAGTGACATCATAACTCATTTAAGAACTTCGCTTATTAATTTTCTACCAATACACTCCCTTCTAAGTGCACTAAAAAATCCTTACTGCTAAGTGATTAAACTTAACAATAAGGATTTATTTATCGCTAATGCATGATTATTAACGGAATCTCATACCACCATCTACAATAATTGTTTGTCCAGTAATGTAATCAGAGTCTTTACCAGCTAAGAAGCTCACTACATTTGAAACATCTTCTGGTTGAGAAACTCTGCCCAAAGCAATCTGACTTGTAAATTGTTCCCAACCCCATGCTTCAGGTTTACCTGCTTCTTCGGCTGTTGCCACTGCGATACTTTCCATCATTGGTGTCTGAACGATACCAGGTGCGAATGCATTCACAGTAATACCTTCAGACGCTAAATCTTGTGCGGCTACTTGTGTTAAACCTCGCACTGCGAATTTTGTACTGCAATATAAAGACAAGCCTGGGTTACCCTCAACGCCTGCTTGAGATGTTGCATTGATAATTTTACCGCCATGATTGAATTTTTTAAATTGTTCATGTGCGGCTTGAATACCCCATAGCACACCTGCAACGTTCACGCCATATACTGTTTTAAACTGTTCTTCAGTAATTGTATCGATTGGTGTTGTTGGTCCAAGGCCGGCATTGTTAACCATGACATGGAAATCGCCAAATTGAGCTGCAGTTTGTCTTACTGCATTAAATACATCATCACGGTTTGATACATCTGCTTTGATAGCAATAGCTTTTGTACCATCACTTGATAACTTAAGTGCAGCTGCTTTTGCCCCTTCTTCATTGAAATCAACAACTGCTACTTTGAAACCATCTTCCACTAAACGTTCTGCAATTTTAAAACCAATCCCTTGTGCTCCGCCAGTTACTAACGCTACTTTGTTGTTTGTCATAAAGATCACTCCTCAAATTACTTTCCTTTAATTACATTTTACTCCTCTTCATTTGAATAGTACAACAAAGGTAGCTCCATTTAACAAAATATTCAGATATTTAAGGTATAGTTAAACGCACTACCATTAGTGATTGGCAATGTGTTTAAATGTCGTTTTAAAAGTTCTTATGTTGAATATTATTTTTTTAAGTCTCTCGATTAGTTTGTCATCAATCTTTTTTCGAGACATGGTCTTTTGATTCAATCGGCGGTTGCGTGTTATCACTGTCAACTTTAGTTGTAGCTTCATCTTTATGTATTTCTTCGTTTAATCCTTCTAGGTTTTTAGTCGTGGGATTTTTAAACTCAGGATGTTCCATCATGTCTTGACTATCAAGTTCCTTTTTACACGTGTCTTTATGTGATGCTTGATTTGCGTTCCCTTTACTTTTTTGAATAGTGGTAGTATCTGCTGTAGATACTAATTTTTTTCTACCTAAAATAGATATGGCTGAAACAAACCAGAGTATTGCAGATACAAAGTTGCATAATACTAAAGCGATAATAGCCAATACAATTAATATGACACCTTTTGAAATCCTTTCTTTAAATAAGTCAGATGCCAATACGATGACAGGTACGATTGAAAGTATAATTACAAATATAGAAATTATTGCCGATATAACTATTGTTACTATTGAATAATCAGCTGTGCTACCTGATAATAAATAGAAAAGGCCGAAAATTAGTCCATAGCAAATTACAAACCCACATAAAGTTATAGCCATGAGTACTATATAAGCTATTTGAAAATATAAACCTATCTTTATGAATGATTTTTCTACATTTTTTTCCATGTCTATTCCCCATTTATTTAATATTTATACTCCGCCTTAAATATTCTCTTTATTCTTTAGTGATTTTATCTTTAGATTCAAATTGATTCTCTGTACTTTCAATATCAACTTTTTCATTTTCGTCTGTCGATTCATCTTTTGAGTATTTATTCCAAATCAGCAAAATACCACCAATCAGCCATAAAATTGACGAAAAGAAATTATATAAACACAGTGCAATAATAGCATAAACAATAAAAAGTGCACCTCCGATTACAGAGTAACTTTCCATATAAATCGCAGTAAAGATGGTTGGTAAAACAGTGAAAAGAGCCAATATTAATCCTAATAAAAAAATTGTTTCGTAATCAGATCCTCCAGCAATATTAATAGATATCATCCTAACAAAAACGACACTAAAATATATTTGAGCTACGATGCCTATCCAAATTGCTATTTTTCCTATAATTGAGCTCATACTCATTCCCCATTTATTTAAAATTTATACTTTACCTTAATATACCTTATTTTATTTAATTTTTATATGCAAAATACAAAAATGGAGAACTTCAATATTTATAAAATATCAAAAGTTCTCCACACTATATTGTTTTATTATATTTTCGCTATCAATACGCTAAATCATCATATTTCCCTCAACATCACAGTAAAACTATTGCTCCACCAAGTATACTTTTTCAGTATAGCATCTCATATTGGCAAACTTATCTGCTAAAAACTGCTTCCAATTGCGCAGTTGTTCAACATCATCATCTTGTTTAAGTAATGCCAGTGGTACTTGAAGATTAAGACATCGTCCTGAAATATTAAAGCGTGTCACACCTGCTGGCACAGTTTCCCCTTTATGAACAACCGCTTCAATTTCCTTATAACTCAATGGCTGATACTTCATGAGTACATCTTGTTGAGAAAGACAAGGATATGTACCTTGTGCAATTCTCTCTACAGAACAACAACCACTATAACTTGCGACAACCTTTTCCCATACTTGAAAATGTGCTTCGCCTAAATCTTTCGTATACAAATATTGTTCTGTATCACCATGACACATCGTAATAAATGGCGCTTCTTGTCTTGTCTCAGTAGTCCATGGCAAGCGATGTTCTTGTTGTAACGTTTCCCACCACACACCAAATGGAACTTTATGTTGCCACGTACTAATTGAATATTGTGTTTCATGGATTTCTTGCACTGGAACTTTCTTACATCCTAACGCTTTCAAACTTGTATACCGATGCACACCATCTATAACCATATATCTACCATGTTGCATCGCTGTCACTAAAATAGGATGACGTATAAAATCATCTGCTTCAATACTACTTTTCGTCTTTTCCAATCTTAAAGGTTCGAATGTTTCGTGAAGATCAATCTTATCTACTGGTACCAATTTTAAATGTTCATGAATATGATTCAATAGTTATTCATCCTCCTTTGTTTGCGTTAAATAAATAAATTCAGGATGTGGATGGCTTAAGAAATCGTGATGTGAAATAGACCATCCGTATGCACCTGCATATTTGAAAACAATAACGTCGCCTGTACTGATTGCGTCTATCTGTACTTCTCTAGCAAAGACATCTTTCGGTGTACATAATTGACCGACTAACGTTGTGTCCTGTCTCGAAATTGAAACTTTTTCAAATGAATATGGATTGTCCTTATAGCGATAAATTTCAAAAGGATGGTTATGCTGCCAAGATACCGGCAGTCTAAATTGTTGCGTACCTCCTCTTAAAATGGCATACCAAGCACCATGCACTTTCTTAATATCTAGCACTTCTGTCACATAGTAACCAATATGTGCCACAATAAAGCGCCCACATTCAAAGTTCAATGTCACATCTTCCATTTCTTGCTCAACGATAAGTGTTTTAAAATTTTCTACAAAATTATCCCACTCAAATTGGCTAGTTAAATCTGCATAGTTAACCCCTATACCACCACCAAGATTGATATGTTTGAGTGGAAATCGATGTTTTTCAGACCATGATTTTGCTTTTTTAAAATAAAGTTTCACTACATCGACGTGTAAATTCGAGTCTAAATTGTTAGAAATAGAATGAAAATGAAAGCCATCTAGATGAATATTTGGCATTGCTAGCGCAGCTTCAATGACATCATCAACTTCGTCTTCAGAAATACCAAATTGTGTTGGGCGTCCTGCCATATGCAACGTTGCATTGGGAAATGGTCCTGCTAAATTAACACGCAATAAAATGTGTTGTGTCTTATCTTCATCTTCTAAGATGGCATTTAGCCGTTGTAATTCATGCATACTTTCAACATGAATACGCTGAACACCTTCACTTACTGCATATCTTAGTTCCTCGTCTGTCTTACCAGGGCCTCCAAAAATAATATGATTTGCTGGTTTAAAAGCAAGACCTTTTGCTATTTCACCTTGAGATGCAACTTCGAATCCTTCAACATACTGACTAATTGTATCTAGGATTGTTCGTTCACTATTTGCTTTCATTGCATAGTACATTTGACAATTACTCGGCAATGACAATGTAATATGTTGCAAATGATGTTCCAGTCCGACTAAATCATAGATATAATGACAAACTGGATGAGATTGTGCTTTTAATTGTTCAATAACAGGTTGAACTATACGCATTAGCCATCATCCCCTTTCTGTTTAGACGTCGCTAGAGATGCACTTAAATGGCGATATATTTTTCCGCGATCATCACCTAAAATAAATGTTTGTACACCTTGTGCCTGCCATTTTGCAATATCTTCATCTTCACGTGGTAATGCACAAAAATGTTTACCATGTGCATTCACAACCTCAAAAATATGTTGAACATGTGATGTTACTTGATCATCACGCGTTTGCCATGGTATGCCAAGTGACTGCGATAAATCTGCGGCACCTTCGACTATCATGTCTAAACCTTCGACTTGTGCTATATCGTCAATGGCCATAACCCCTTCAACATCTTCTATCATGGCAATCACCATAATATGCTCATTAGCCATCTCCATTGCATCAAGTAATGGTGTACGTCCAAATCTTGCCATGCGACCACCATTCAAACTTCTTAATCCTTGCGGGTAATAACGACTTAATTTCACAATATGCTCAACTGTCTCACGATCTTTAACGTGTGGCACAATAATACCTCTCGCACCCATATCTAACACTTTAATGATATCTCTATCTATCACTGCAGTGACACGTACAATTGGTATAATATGCGCTGCTTCAGCTGCACGAATTAAATGCGCTAGTGTCTCATCATTAATCGCCACGTGTTCTGTATCAATCACAACAAAGTCATACCCGCTTGCTGCGATAACCTCGATCATCAATGGGTCCGGTATAGAATTAAAAATGCCATAAACTGAATCACCATTGTTTAATCTATGTTTCAGAGATAGTTGTTGCATCATTGATACCTCCTACACCTAATGGATTTGTAACATGATGAATTCTTAACTCGGAGTCACTTAATAATCGACGTGTCGTTAACTTTTCAACTTGAATCGTAGGTTCAAACAAATCGAAATGTTGATAGTTATTCAACTCTGGAAATGCTTCTTGATACGCCTCGATAATGTCTTTAACCCATTGCCATTGTCGCTGCTCATCGATACCATATTGCTTTTCAATAAATAAGATGATTTCGGCGATATTAATAAAGAAAAATGCATCATGTAAAAAGTCGCGTACTAAACGTTCGTCATCTGTTTCAATAAATGAATTACTATTCACTTTTTTATGTGCTTCTGGCATTGGCTTTAATGTCAGGTGTGAAGCAGCTTCACTTAAATGCTCACGCTTAAAACGAACACCATCATGGAAATCTTTTAAGGCAATACGTGTAGGCCAACCATTTTCATGAATGAGCATCATATTTTGTGCATGCGATTCAAAGGCAATACCGTGATAATAAAGCATATGAATCATTGGACGAATCGCTACAGCTAAAAATTGCTTTGTCCAAGCTTCAGAACCATATTGTTTAATCCAATTTTCAATGAATGGTACACCATCCTTATCACTTGCATAAAGTGCATTAAATGGTATCGCATCCTCTTCATCGATTAACATGTGATATATATTTTCACGCCATATAACACCTAACGCACCATAAACTTGAGTTTGTTTATAAGGCGAAAGTTGTGTATTTAAATAAGACTGTCCTAAGACTTCCCCTAGAAAAGCTGTCTTTAATTCATCTTTTAAATACGTATCTTGTTGCTGTATCTGCTTTAACCAATCCGTAATTTGCGCTGCATTTTCAATTGTATGAGGCGCCAACACTCGTTTCGTTGAAGTGTTCGTTATACTTATTGGTACCTTTAAATAATATTTTGTCGTGTCTATTGGCGACATCGTACGAATCGATTGTTGAGGATGATATAGCTCATCACTTTCCCCTAACCATAGTACTGTGCCATTAAGCCTTTCTTCAGCCAAATCAACTTGGATGACATGTTCAAACTGCCATGGGTGTACAGGTATCATCTCAACATCATTTACATGTTTGCCAGACGCTTCAATTTGCTGTACAAAATGTTCATAAGTCTTATCGCCAACTTGTTGACGTAACATTTCGTTAACTACAACATTTCTTGATACCGTCGTTTCTACTTTATCTTTGTCGATAGCTAACCACTGCAGTTTAACGTTTGGTACAAAATCAGGACCAAATTTCAAATTATCACTCAACGTAAATCCTAAACGTGATTTGTAACTTGGATGATACTGATGCCCTTCCATCGCATAAAATTCATAGTCGTTAAATGTCTCAGGTGTTGCTGGTGGGTTTGATTCTCGATACTGCATACTTTGTGTATCTTTTAATTCTGTCTGTAATAACTCAACAATAAATTGTTCTAGCTTTTCATCATTTTTAGGAAATGTAAATACAACCTCTCTCAATAATTGTGTATAGTCTGTTGTTGTATCTGCCTCATCTCCTACGACACGCTCAATTGGTGATGTGATACGTATACGATCAAAGCTATGTGTCTTTTCAGCAGTAAAACGATACTCTGAATCATGTCCTTCTATTGTAAAATGACCGGCACCGTCTTGATATGACGCTTTATACACAACAATATTCTCATAAATAAGTGATGATACCAGTTGGTGCATCACTCTAGTCTTTACACGATTAAGAATTGTTTGATTCACAATACGATACCTCCTTGTTATGACAAATTGGATTTGGTATATGTGTATAAATAGGGTTTGCACCACAATCATTCAATTTACTCATCAAATTCGCTTTAGCCGCAATGGTCGGCGTTTGATATAAATCTTCTACACAGTCAACAAACACTGCGTTATTCGCGTATTCTTTTTTCCAAGTCATAAGACGATGCGCTACAAGTTGCCATAACACAACTTCATTTCTAGTCGCTTTACCAATAGTTGATACTAAATGTCCTAAGTGATTTACTACAACGTAATATTTAAGACGATGCCATGCTTCATCATGTGCATATACAACAGGGCTTGATGCTGCCACAACATTTGGCACAAGTTGTTTTTCAGTAGCAATCGTTCTAGATAGACAAATGCCTTCAAGATCTCTGACAAAGCATACGTCGGGTATGCCATCTTTTAATTCAATTAATGTATTTTGTACATGTGCTTCTAGACTAATGCCTGTGTTACTAAACAGCTTTAATATCGGCAATAATGTACGATTCAAATAACATTCAAGCCATGCTTCTGGTGCTAAACCACTTTGCTCAATCACTTGTGATAACTTAGACATCGGTGAATCAGGCATCGTTTCAAATAATGACGCCAATACATGAATATCTTTATCAGCATGGTAATTCGGTATCCCTTCACGAACAATCATGGCACTATTTGTTAATAAATCCATTTCAGGTTCAACTGTTTGCCCTAATGGATTCGGTAACAATGCACGATATCCTTCTTCAAACATCAATTTAAAATGGGGTGTTTCAACCTCATCTTTGACTGATGCGATAACTTGCGCGGCATCAATTGTCCGTTCAATCTGTTCAAGGTCATTCGTACGTATAAAATTAGTGATTTTAACGTGTATCGGTAATTTTAAATAAATGTTTAATGCTTTTGAAAATACAGTTCTAACCGAAGACGTCGGGTACACTGAATCACCGGAAACGCCAAGGTCTTTTATTAAACCTTGTTCACTATATTGCATATACTGTGGATGCTGTCGCAACACATTGATTTGATAAGGATGTGTTGGTAATAAAATAAAATCTTTGGGTATCTCTGATATATCTATGTCTGCTAATTGATACAACACTTTCTCAACCTGATCTTCTTTACCTTCTACATAGCGCGTGAGCAGAACATCTTGATGCACAGCTAAATAATGCAATTGGAATGATGTATGACATTCGGGTGCATATTTCTCTAAATCTGCTTCTGAAAACCCACTTGCACTCTTAGGAGTCGGATGAAATGGATGACCTAAGTATAAAGATTGTTCTGAAACGATATAACGATCCTCTACGTAGTCTATTGTGTTACTTTGCAAATAACGCGCCGTGCGATGAATGCTATTATCGATGTCAGACATAATTTGCGCCATATGTTGTTGCACTGCCGTTTGATTATCTGCACTTTGAGCCATATGTTGCAAAATACGCGCAATTGCTTCTTTATAAGTTGTTATTTTTTTACTTTTTCCATCGATAAGCCATACCTCTGGATGATACATATGATGCCCCATCGCAGACCAATAGCGAAATTCACCCGTTAAAGTTTCGAGCTCTGATAATTGTATAGACCATTGATGATTTTGAGGTGGTACTTGATATAAATTTTCTTCTCTAAAATATTCATTTAAAATGCGTTCGATAGCCGCATACGCTGCATGTTGTATTAATTCTTTATTTTGCACTTTTTTGTTTCAACTCCCATAATTTCATTAATGTGTGATCGTTGATTTGATTAGTGATGGTTGAACAAATTAAAAATAAACTACTTACTGCAAATACTACGCCCATAACGATAAACGTAGTAGCTGGTGTAGTATAACTTGTAATGGCAGCGCCACTAAGACTGCCAATAATTTGACCAACAACTAACATACTGTTCGTCGTTCCAACAAATGTGCCTTTAAGTTGTTGATGACACGCATTCACGACAACAAACATGACACTTTGAATCAATGCACTATATGTTAATCCTTGAAGTATTCTTGCAGCCATTAAAAACTCTATATTCGTCGCTAAACCTTGCAGTATCGCACTACAACCACATGCAATCGTGGCAAATATATATACTGATTTAACATATGATTTATCATTAAAGCGTCCCCATAAAGGCGCGCTTAATATCGAAGCCGTCCAAAATGCGGACTGTAAAAATCCAATCACACTACGGTCATCTATCGCTGTATGATTCACTGATGAAGCAAGTGGTGATAATGCAGTTAGCATGCCATACATAGCAAAGTTTGCTAAAACGCCAACGATAATAAATCGACATGTTTGTTGTGTGCATAATAGACATTGAAATGAACGGCGAATACCTTTATTAATATTTGGTGTTTGTGATTTTGGCATATGTGTCGTTTCAATCAATTTTAATGCACCGAAAATACAGACAATAAAAGTAATAACGGCAATACTCATCAGTAACGCACTAAAACCTAATATCGAAGCTGTAACACCGCCAATTAATGGCCCCACAAGAGACCCTGCGCTGACTGAACTTTGCAGTCTTCCTAATACCTTTCCACGATCTTCAGCTGGCGCCTCTGCACTCGCAAACGCACTTGATGCATCAACAACACCACCAAATAGTCCCTGCAATAACCTCACAAGTACAAACTGTAATGGTGTCGTACACAATGCCATTAAAAATAAGCATACCGCCAAACCAAGTAACGCTCTTAACACCATCCATTTCCGGCTAATCTTATCACCTAGCTTCCCCCATATCGGCGAAGCTATCATCGTCGTTACAGCTGGAGCAGCAATCGCTATACCACTCCACAACTGTATTTCTACGACTGATAGATTTTGTAGTGATGCCATATAAATTGGCAATAATGGCACAAGTACTGTCAGTCCAGCAATCGCTATAAACTGACTGAGCCATAAAATGCGAAAGTTACTGCGCCATATAGACTGATTAATCATATGTCACCATTGGATTTGGTACGGTAGTTAAACCTGAAGGCATACTACCTCCACCACTATCACGTTGATATAGCAATGGTAATAAAATTTGTTTGAATGGCCACGTCTGTTTATCAAATAAAATGTGTCTGACAGCTAGCTGATCAGTTGTAACCCAGGAAATAGTTGCCACTTCATTCTTTAAAATTTGTTTTAACAACGACATAAGTTCATGCTCACTTACACCAAATAAATCTTGAATTGCATCAATAATGGCATATAGATTTACCGATACAGCTAATGTTTGAAAATAAGCAAAGAATGTTTCCAAATCTTCATTAATTAGCGTATTAGGTGTATCTTCTCTGACGACATACTTCGGCAATGAAAGCTGATGTGCTGTTAGCCATGGTTTATAAATTCTGACAGTATCATGATCACGTAACACGCATTTTTGTACACGTCCATCTTCAAATGACAACAATATATTTTGACCATGCAACTCTGGTAATGCGCCGTATTGCATAAATGATAGTGTTACCTTTAAAAAGACTTGCGCGATATCTTCAAATAACGTCATGACATCATTTTTAGAAATATTATCTTTTCCACAAATCATTTGATATAAAGTGCGATCATTTGCCGCGAGTGCTGCCATTGACACTAGCTGTTGCGTATCATTTTTGGCTAGCACTTCGGGATATTTTCTTAGCTGAACAGTTAGATGACCTAATTGATCTTTGAAAATATCATTATCTTGACCCATATATGACCACCAAGCTGTTTCATCACAAACCATGACATACTTAGCTAGTGCTTCATCTTTTTCTATAAGCTGACGTAATAATTGTTCTGCTTGTTCTCCGTTTTTCATGTAACGCGTAGGCGTTAGCCTTAATGCCCCTAATGACTGCATTGCAAATGGTACTTTGACATGGTTATACGGTGCGCCAATATCAATTAATGAACGCATACTTGAAGACGACAGATAATCTCCAAATTTTAACGGTAATAGTACAACCAACTTTTCACTAATCTCTTTCGCAAAGACGTTCGGCAAAATATGCTGATATTGCCAAGGATGTACCGGAAATAGTACATAGTCATCTATTGATAACCCTTGATCATTTAACATGTCTGTCGCTTGTTCTTTTATAGGTGCTGTCAAATTTTCTAATTCATCGATATTTGCAGTATCGCCATGAATCATATGTGTCTTTTTAACTGCTGCAACCATTAAAGGAAATGATTGATTTAATTCAGCTTGATACACTTGATAATCCGCTTCTCTTAATCCTCTTTTTTCTTTAGCTAATGGATGAAATGGACGATCTTTTAAACTTGCAAACTGCTCTGACATCACAAAAGGATGTGACGCTAAATCTAATTCTGATAATTGTTTAGCAAGCTGTGTGGCAGCAGTAGTCAGTCCTTCTTCAACTCGAGCCACTTCCCATTCATGACTTAAATCACAATTCATATTAGCAATTGTTTGCCAAAATTCAGCTGCTGTTAAAGGTTGCTTAGACGCCCTTCCCTCTATCGTAATTGGTTGTGAGCTTTCATAACGAAACATATTTAAAGCACTAAAATAAACAGGTATCTTTATTTGTTGTGTTTCACGTTCGTATATCAAAAGCGTTTGTCCATTTTCTTTAGTAATATCACTATTCGATACAATACCGGCTATATCTTCAAATAATAATGCATCAACTAAATCTCTTAATATTATCGTTTGTGCTGTATTGACTGCTGTATGATTCTGCAATGTTCAGACACCTCGCATTCTTAATATAGGTTCAATGTTGTCCCAATATTTTGTTGTTGTGCCTGTTGATAAATAAAGTAAGCACTTGAAATATCTTCGATAGCCATACCCATCGGATTAAGTAATATGATTTCATCATCGTCTTCACGTCCTGGTATGTCACCTGTCACAAGTTGTCCTAGTTCAGCATGAAGTGCTTCTTTGCTGAATTTACCTTCTAACACCAATTGGTTAATAGTTTTCTTTTCTCGATTACATTGTGACCAGTCGTCTACTACGACTTTGTCAGCTTTAATAAAGACTTCTTTATGCACATCCATGATAGAAATGTTGCTAATAAATGCACCCTTTTGTAACCAATCATATTCAATGTATGGTTGATCCGTTACGGTACATGTAATGACTACTTCACCATTTGATACTGCTTCTTTAGCATTTTCTGTCGCAATAAAATTAATTTCCGGACGCTGTTGTTGCCATCTATCAACAAAGCGTGCACATGCTTCAGAGAATTGATCGTAAACAAACACGCGTTCAATATGATCGAATTGCTCTAACATACTTTGTAATTGCTTGTCTCCGATTAGCCCGCATCCAATGATTGTTAAGTCTTTAAATCCTTTTTTAGCCAAATGCTTAGCTGCAATCACTGAAACTGCTGCAGTACGCATACTACTAATTAAACTTGCTTCCATAACTGCAATTGGATAATTCGTTTCTGGATCATTCAAAATAATGACACCACTTGCACGCTCCATATTACGTTTCGATGGATTGTCGTGCTTACTACCTATCCACTTAATACCTGAAATTGCGTGTTCACCACCGATATGACTTGGCATTGCAATTATTCGATCTGCGATGTGTCCATTTTCAGGATCCTGTCTTAAATACGGCTTAAGCGGTTGTACAAAATCATTGTGCGCATGGGCTGTTAATGCTTCTGTTAATGCGTCCACATAAACTTGTGAATGATTACCTCCCGCTTGTTCAATATCTGATCTATTTAAATACAACATCTCTCTATTCATTCTGATTTAACTCCTTGTCTTGATTTCATTTTTTCTAACCATGTATCTGAATAAACTAAATCTAAGTAACGATCGCCTCGATCTGGTAAAATCGTGACAATTGTTGCACCTTCTTCAATTGACGTTATCAACTGCTCAATCGCTGCAATAATCGAACCTGTTGAACCTCCGGCAAATATGCCTTCATAATCAATCAGTTTTCGACAGCCCAAAGCAGATTGATAATCATCTACATGGATCACTTGATTAATTTCTGATCTATTCAATATTTCGGGTACACGACTAGCACCGATACCAGGTAATTCTCTATTAATAGGTTTGTCACCAAAAATGACTGACCCTTTCGCATCAACAGCAACAATTTGTGCGTTTGGATGCACTTCTTTTATTTTTCTACTCATACCCATAATGCTACCTGTCGTGCTGACTGGCGCGACAAAATAATCTATAGGTTGCTTAATTGTTTCAACAATCTCTGTGCCTGCACCATGATAATGGGATTGCCAATTTAACTCATTCGCATATTGATTAATCCAATATGCATCGTCAATAGTGGCTAACAGTTCTTGCACCTTTGCAATACGAGTCATTAAATAACCCCCATGTGCATCAGGTTCTTCAACCATTTCTACATTGGCACCATAACTTTTAATAATTTTCAAATTTGTTGGTGATATTTTAGGATCAACAACACACGTGAGTTTTAATCCCTTGATTTTAGCTATCATTGCCAACGCAATGCCTAAATTACCAGAAGTACTTTCAATTAAATGTGTATTCTCAGTGATTAAACCATGTTTAATACCATGTTCAATGATGTACTTGGCAGGTCGATCTTTCATGCTGCCTCCAGGATTCATATACTCTAACTTTGCAAACACTTCATGTTTCGGAAATAGTTGATGAAGTTGAACCATAGGTGTTTGCCCTACAGAATCTAACAATGAATCGTGACATGCTTGACTTTTTTCAATCAAAAGCGCTTCCTCCTCAAATTTAAAATTCTATAATATTGTGTGTTACCTAATTGATAATGATTCTCACTATCAAGTAATTAGGATTATATTTTTTATGCATTTATATGTCAAATAATTATAAGTTGCATGTAAATCATAAATATTTTATTGACTTAGGAAAAAATTTAATTCATACTAAATCGTGATAATGATTCTCATTGTCATACATCACGAAGGAGGCTAATTAGTCAATGAATAAAGTAATTAAAATGCTTGTTGTTACGCTTGCTTTCCTACTTGTTTTAGCAGGATGTAGTGGGAATTCAAATAAACAATCATCTGATAACAAAGATAAGGAAACAACTTCAATTAAACATGCAATGGGTACAACTGAAATTAAAGGGAAACCAAAGCGTGTTGTTACGCTATATCAAGGTGCCACTGACGTCGCTGTATCTTTAGGTGTTAAACCTGTAGGTGCTGTAGAATCATGGACACAAAAACCGAAATTCGAATACATAAAAAATTATTTAAAAGATACTAAGATTGTAGGTCAAGAACCTGCACCTAACTTAGAGGAAATCTCTAAATTAAAACCGGACTTAATTGTCGCGTCAAAAGTTAGAAATGAAAAAGTTTACGATCAATTATCTAAAATCGCACCAACAGTTTCTACTGATACAGTTTTCAAATTCAAAGATACAACTAAGTTAATGGGGAAAGCTTTAGGGAAAGAAAAAGAAGCTGAAGATTTACTTAAAAAGTACGATGATAAAGTAGCTGCATTCCAAAAAGATGCAAAAGCAAAGTATAAAGATGCATGGCCATTGAAAGCTTCAGTTGTTAACTTCCGTGCTGATCATACAAGAATTTATGCTGGTGGATATGCTGGTGAAATCTTAAATGATTTAGGATTCAAACGTAATAAAGACTTACAAAAACAAGTTGATAATGGTAAAGATATTATCCAACTTACATCCAAAGAAAGCATTCCATTAATGAACGCTGATCATATTTTTGTAGTAAAATCAGATCCAAATGCGAAAGATGCTGCATTAGTTAAAAAGACTGAAAGCGAATGGACTTCAAGTAAAGAATGGAAAAATTTAGACGCAGTTAAAAACAACCAAGTATCTGATGATTTAGATGAAATCACTTGGAACTTAGCTGGCGGATATAAATCATCATTAAAATTGATTGACGATTTATATGAAAAGTTAAATATTGAAAAACAATCAAAATAATTAAGGAGTTTTACGATGCTACTTAAACCAAAATACCAAATCGTTATTGCTGGTTTATGTCTTGCAATAGTAGCTATCTTAAGTTTAATGATTGGAAATACGCTTGTGTCACCAGGTACGGTGATACAGGCGTTATTCAACTTTGATAGTGAAAACGATTTACATGATGTTGTCACTGGTGCACGGGCGTCGAGAACAATCATTGCGTTATTGACTGGTGCTGCCCTTGCTGTCTCAGGTTTGTTGATGCAAGCACTTACACGAAACCCAATAGCATCACCAGGGCTTTTCGGTGTCAATGCAGGCGCAGTATTTTTTGTCATTTTTAGTATTACATTTATCCAAATTCAATCTTTTAAAATGATTGTAGTTATTGCATTTTTAGGTGCCATTGTTGTTACTGTATTAGTTGTTGCGCTAGGTATGTTTAGACAAACACTATTCTCACCTCACCGTGTCATTTTGGCAGGTGCTGCGATTGCGATGCTATTTACAGCCTTTACTCAAGGCATACTTATTATGAACGAAACAGACTTACAAGGCCTATTATTTTGGTTAAGTGGCTCCGTTTCATTACGTAATATTTGGGATATCCCATGGATTATTCCGCTTGTATTGATACTTATTTTAATTGCATTTAGCATGGCTGCACACATCAACATCTTGATGACAAGTGACGACATTGCAATCGGCCTCGGTCAAAACATAAAATTAATCAAATGGATGATTATTATGCTCATCAGTATGTTAGCCGGTATTTCGGTAGCCGTAGCTGGAGCAATCGTCTTTGTGGGTCTTATCGTACCGAATATTAGCAAACGATTATTACCACCAAACTATAAGTATTTAATTCCTTTTACTGCATTAGCTGGAGCAATCCTAATGATCATTTCAGACATTGTTGCTCGTATAATAATTAAGCCACTAGAGTTGCCTATCGGTGTCGTTACCGCTGTCATTGGCGCTATTGTCTTAATCTATATTATGAAGAAAGGACGTCAACGCTTATGACCGAAAAGATTAATAAAAAAGACAATTACCATCTCATCTTCGCGTTAATCTTTTTAGCCATCGTTTCAGTGGTAAGTATGATGAGTGGTTCAAGCTTTATACCATTACAACGCGTACTGATGTACTTTATAAATCCAAATGACAGTATGGATCAATTCACTTTAGAAGTATTACGCTTACCTCGCATTACACTTGCGATTTTAGCAGGTGCCGCACTAGGAATGAGTGGTTTAATGTTGCAAAATGTATTAAAAAATCCAATTGCCTCACCTGATATTATCGGTATCACAGGTGGTGCTAGCTTAAGTGCCGTTGTCTTTATTGCATTTTTCAGCCATTTAACGATACATTTACTTCCACTATTCGCTGTATTAGGTGGCGCAATTGCAATGATGATACTATTAGTGTTTCAAACGAAAGGACAAATACGCCCGACAACACTCATAATCATCGGTATTTCGATGCAAACGTTGTTTATTGCGCTTGTCCAAGGATTACTCATTACAACGAAGCAATTATCTGCTGCCAAAGCTTATACATGGCTAGTCGGAAGTCTTTACGGTGCTACGTTTAAAGATACAATCATCTTGGGTATGGTTATTTTAGCTGTTGTGCCGTTGTTATTTCTTGTTATACCAAAAATGAAAATATCTATACTTGATGACCCTGTAGCGATTGGCTTAGGCTTACATGTACAACGTATGAAACTAATCCAATTAATCACTTCTACTATACTCGTATCTATGGCAATCAGTTTAGTAGGTAACATTGGGTTTGTCGGTTTAATCGCACCACATATCGCGAAAACAATCGTTCGCGGAAGTTATGCTAAAAAGTTACTAATGTCAGCAATGATTGGTGCCATATCAATTGTTATTGCAGACTTAATTGGGCGTACCTTATTCTTGCCTAAAGAAGTGCCAGCAGGTGTATTTATTGCTGCTTTTGGTGCCCCATTCTTCATATACTTATTATTAACCGTGAAAAAGTTATAACGATATTATTAAAACAAAATGACCTCACAACGAAGTTAGCTAAATGATTCAGTTAACTAACAGTTGCGAGGTTTTTTTATACATATAGTTGTTGTTATTGTTAACAAGCGTCGACTTTCTTAATTACATATTAATACTTTATATACAAATAACACCGACTCATATTCTATAATATCAATCAATATTCTTCGATTTTTCAAATATCGATAACTATTTCTTATTTAAATATAGTGTTTGATAATGTCATTTATTCAAAAACACAAATTTTAATAAAAATATCATATTATTTTTAATTGTAAATTATGGATTATTTTTCTTATTATATTGTGTTATATTAAAATAAAGTGCATATACAAGGAGATAAAACAATGAAATATAATAACCATGACAAAATTAGAGATTTTATAATCATTGAAGCATATATGTTTCGTTTTAAGAAAAAAGTCAAGCCTGAAGTCGATATGACTATAAAAGAATTTATATTACTGACTTATTTATTTCATCAGCAAGAAAACACACTTCCATTTAAGAAGATTGTTTCAGATTTATGTTATAAACAATCGGATTTAGTACAGCATATAAAAGTACTTGTGAAACATTCATATATTAGTAAAGTTCGAAGTAAAATTGATGAGCGTAATACTTACATTTCAATATCTGAAGAACAACGAGAGAAAATTGCAGAACGTGTTACATTGTTTGATCAAATCATTAAACAATTTAACCTTGCAGATCAAAGTGAATCACAGATGATACCAAAAGATAGTAAAGAATTTCTAAACTTGATGATGTATACAATGTATTTCAAGAATATTATCAAAAAACATCTAACATTAAGTTTTGTAGAATTCACAATTCTAGCTATTATCACTTCTCAAAATAAAAACATCGTTCTTCTTAAAGATTTAATTGAAACAATCCACCATAAATACCCTCAAACTGTTAGAGCTCTCAATAATTTAAAAAAGCAAGGCTATCTAATAAAAGAACGCTCAACTGAAGATGAAAGAAAAATTTTAATTCATATGGATGACGCGCAGCAAGACCATGCTGAACAATTATTAGCTCAAGTGAATCAATTATTAGCAGATAAAGATCATTTACATCTTGTTTTTGAATAATATCTCTATTACGCAAGTGTGCTGTATTCTAAAGTGCACTTGTGTTTTCTATTTTTTAATAAAACCTCAGCACATAATGAACAACTTTCTATTTTCTATATCACTTAAAACCATTTCCGAAATTAAACCTCAGCACATTCAAAGCCCCACTTTATTCTTAAAAATATTTTTTAACTCATATGTATTAAACCGCTTTCATTATAAAAAATATCTCTATATTTTATCTGTTTTTATTAATCGAAATAGCGTGATTTTGCGGTTTTAAGCCTTTTACTTCCTGAATAAATCTTTCAGCAAAATATTTATTTTATAAGTTGTAAAACTTACATTTAAATTTAATTATAAATATAGATTTTAGTATTGCAATACATAATTCGTTATATTATGATGACTTTACAAATACATACAGGGGGTATTAATTTGAAAAAGAAAAACATTTATTCAATTCGTAAACTAGGTGTAGGTATTGCATCTGTAACTTTAGGTACATTACTTATATCTGGTGGCGTAACACCTGCTGCAAATGCTGCGCAACACGATGAAGCTCAACAAAATGCTTTTTATCAAGTGTTAAATATGCCTAACTTAAACGCTGATCAACGTAATGGTTTTATCCAAAGCCTTAAAGATGATCCAAGCCAAAGTGCTAACGTTTTAGGTGAAGCTAAAAAATTAAACGAATCTCAAGCACCGAAAGCTGACAACAATTTCAACAAAGAACAACAAAATGCTTTCTATGAAATCTTGAACATGCCTAACTTGAACGAAGAACAACGCAATGGTTTCATCCAAAGCTTAAAAGATGACCCAAGTCAAAGTGCTAACCTATTGTCAGAAGCTAAAAAGTTAAATGAATCTCAAGCACCGAAAGCGGATAACAAATTCAACAAAGAACAACAAAATGCTTTCTATGAAATCTTACATTTACCTAACTTAAACGAAGAACAACGCAATGGTTTCATCCAAAGCTTAAAAGATGACCCAAGCCAAAGCGCTAACCTTTTAGCAGAAGCTAAAAAGCTAAATGATGCACAAGCACCAAAAGCTGACAACAAATTCAACAAAGAACAACAAAATGCTTTCTATGAAATTTTACATTTACCTAACTTAACTGAAGAACAACGTAACGGCTTCATCCAAAGCCTTAAAGACGATCCTTCAGTGAGCAAAGAAATTTTAGCAGAAGCTAAAAAGCTAAACGATGCTCAAGCACCAAAAGAGGAAGACAACAACAAACCTGGTAAAGAAGACGGCAACAAACCTGGCAAAGAAGACAACAACAAGCCTGGCAAAGAAGACGGCAACAAACCTGGTAAAGAAGACAACAAAAAACCTGGTAAAGAAGATGGCAACAAGCCTGGCAAAGAAGACAACAACAAACCTGGTAAAGAAGACGGCAACGGAGTACATGTCGTTAAACCTGGTGATACAGTAAATGACATTGCAAAAGCAAACGGCACTACTGCTGACAAAATTGCTGCAGATAACAAATTAGCTGATAAAAACATGATCAAACCTGGTCAAGAACTTGTTGTTGATAAGAAGCAACCAGCAAACCATGCAGATGCTAACAAAGCTCAAGCATTACCAGAAACTGGTGAAGAAAATCCATTCATTGGTACAACTGTATTTGGTGGATTATCATTAGCGTTAGGTGCAGCGTTATTAGCTGGACGTCGTCGCGAACTATAAAAACAAACAATACACAACGATAGATATCATTTTATCCAAACCAATTTTAACTTATATACGTTGATTAACACATTCTTATTTGAAATGATAAGAATCATCTAAATGCACTAGCAACATCTTTTGTTGCTCAGTGCATTTTTTATTTTACTTACTTTTCTAAACAACTTCTGAAACGCCTCAACACTTTCTACTCTAATTACATATACGACATTTTTAGACATTAAAAAATCGAACTAGACAAGATGCTCAATGCATTTCGTACTAGTTCGATTCATGAATAATTAGATTTAAAATGTCATTTGAATCCAAGTGACAACATTATTTATATTTAGAATATTAACGTTAGTATAAACGTCCAAACACAAATAAAAGCAACAAATATAATACTGTATTTTAGCGTCATTTTTAATAATGCAGATTCTTCACCAACTTTTTTAACAGCTGCAGTCGCAATGGCAATTGATTGTGGTGAAATAAGTTTCGCTGCTACACCACCTGCAGTGTTAGCTGCCACAAGTAATGAACCGCTTGTTGAAATTTGTTGTGCTACTGTCGCTTGAATAGGTGCGAATAAAGTATTGTTATTTACAACTGAACCAGTCATAAACACACCAATCCAACCTAATACTGGAGAGAATAATGGGAAAATTGCTCCAGCTTTAGCAATACCTTGTCCAATTGCTACAGTCAAACCACCGTATGTCATAACTTTAGCAATAGCTAGGATAGCTGAAATTGTAAGGATCGGTAACCATAATTCTTTAATTGCTTCGACCAATAAAGCACCTGCACTTTTCCATTTTAGCTTCGTAATTAAAATTGTAATAATTACTGTTAATAAAATCGCTGTCCCAGTTGCACCAATTAAATCGAGACGCAACGCAATTCCTTTAGGCGATAAATCACTCACAGTATTTGGAATTGGCAATTTTATTACTAAACTTTCAAGTGCACCTCCAGGTTGGAATAATTTTTTGAAGAATGGTGCACTCCATACTAAAACAAAGGCAGTTAAAATGACGAACGGACTCCAAGCAAAGACAATTTCTTTAGGCGTTCGTTTTTGAATTTTATGTTCTGATTCTTTCAACCTGAAAATGTTTTTCGGTTTAAATTTACGACAAACAAATGCTAACACCACCATTGTTGCTAGTGATGGGATAATGTCTGCTAGTTCTGGACCATGGAATATTGTTAATAATAATTGTAATCCAGTATATGTACCACTCACTGTTAAAATGACAGGTAAAATTTCTTTAATACCTTTCATGCCATCTATAACGAATACTAAAACAAATGGGATAATAAAGTTTAAAATTGGAAGTGTTAATGCTGAATATCTCGCAACATCTAATGTTGTAACGCCTCCACTTAAGTTAAACGTATCAATAATACTAACTGGTAAACCAATTGCACCAAAGGCACCCGCCGCACCATTAGCAATTAAGCATAACATCGCTGCTTTTAATGGTTCAAATCCAAGTTGAATTAATAATACTGCACAAATCGCAATTGGCACACCAAATCCTGCTGCACCTTCTAAAAATGCGTTGAAACAAAATCCAATTAATAATAGTTGGATTCTTTGGTCCTCTGAAATACTTGCAATACTATCTTGAATAATAGAAAATTGTCCTGTTTTAATAGAAACTTTATATAACCAAACTGCCATTAAAACGATATATCCTATTGGGAAAATACCGGCAACAACGCCTTCTGTAATCGCACCTGCTGATACACGCACTGGTAATTCAAATACAAATAAAGCCACAATCAATGTAACAACCAAAGTTGTCAATGCTGCATAAATGCCTTTCATTTTAAAAACGGTTAAGCATAATAAAAATAAAATAATAGGTACTGCTGCAACTAAGGCTGATAATCCAACATTATCGAATGGATTTACAGTAAGTAGTGTCATAATGACTCCCTCTCTTTATATAAAATATTTATCATCCTGATTAATCTACAACCTATTTCAACTTATATTTTGCGATGATCACATATTTAAAATGTAACACTCCTATATGTGACAGGCAATCGAATTTTTACAAAAAGTTCACAAAATATACACAATATTTAACTATAATAAATAATATATCATTTTAATTATAAATACTAGATATTATTTATAATAATCTCAGGAATCCGCTTCAAAACTGCATCATGACAGTTTATATTTTTATTGAGAATCTCTCATTTTATGAATTGTAGGAAGTAAACAAAATATGACAAGCGTCAAACCAATGATAATGATAAATATCATATTAAACCATAGTAAATTGAATTGATGATGGTGTTGTATTTGCCAAATTTCTAATACTGTGAAGATAGACATATAGCTCATAATCTCTAAATTTAACGTACTTAAAAATAATTTAATCGCTCGAATTTCACGTGGTGTATGATTATAATGTGACCATTTGGCAAATCGTTCATAGTATCTACCTGCAATGAAAAATATAAGCCAAATCACTATAAATGCGCTATTAATCAAAAGCAGCACCCATTTATCAGCAAAGTTATCAGCATCCCCTGCTAAATTATAATGAATAGGTACTTTGGTTGGTAATTTTGAATAGGTCACTACTGTATAGCACATCATAGCTAAGTAAATAAGTAGACTTAATATTGTAAAAGACCTGATTTTAGACATTCTATCGCCTCTTTCTTTACATTTTATGTATAACACTCTGCCTATTTTACCTTTTAATTACATTACCCCAAACGATTAAACAATATGTAATGATACTATAATTGCGTCAGGAGTATCCGCTTGTTAAATGTGCATAGCTTATATTTACCTGTTTAACATGCCACATAATGATTCGAATTATTCCAAGTCCCGCACCTCAGAATCCAAAAACATTCGAGTGATAAAATTTTAAAAATCAAAAATATAAAAATGATCTAATTTCGTCAAATTTACCAATATAAATACTAATATTTGCAATTCACAAAGGGGTATAGTCTGAGTGTATTCTAATACGAAAGGACTTGGTGGATATGTATTACAGTTATGGAAATTATGAAGCATTTGCGCGCCCTAAAAAACCTGAAAATGTAGAAAACAAATCCGCTTACTTAATCGGATCTGGTCTAGCTTCACTTGCTGCAGCTTGTTTTTTAATAAGGGATGGTCAAATGGAAGGTTCGAAGATTCATATTTTAGAAGAGTTACCTAAAGCAGGTGGTAGTCTTGATGGTGAAAATATGCCTTTAAAAGGCTATGTTGTCCGAGGTGGTCGTGAAATGGAGAACCACTTTGAATGTTTGTGGGACTTATTCAGATCTATCCCTTCATTAGAAATCGATAACGCGTCTGTATTAGATGAGTTCTATTGGCTAAACAAAGAAGACCCTAACTATTCTCGCTGTCGAGTTATTGAAAAACAGGGTCAACGTTTAGTTACCGATGGAGACTTCACTTTGACCAAAAAAGCGATTAAAGAAATTTTAGATTTATGCTTAACGAATGAAGAAGATTTAGATGATGTCAAAATAACAGATGTATTTTCCGATGACTTCTTTAATTCAAACTTTTGGATTTACTGGAAAACGATGTTTGCATTTGAACCGTGGCATTCTGCTATGGAAATGCGTCGCTATCTAATGCGATTCGTTCATCATATTGGTGGTCTCGCAGACTTTTCAGCTTTAAAATTCACTAAATATAATCAATATGAATCTTTAGTATTACCTATGGTTGAATATTTAAAATCGCATGGGGTTCAATTTGAATACGGTGTAAAAGTAGAAGATATTAAAGTAGATGTTACGACAAGTCAAAAAATTGCCCGAGAAATATTAATTCACCGACATGGCAAAGCAGAGTCAATTAAACTGACTGTAGATGATCTTGTCTTTGTGACAAACGGTAGTATTACGGAAAGCTCTACGTATGGTGATAATGATACACCAGCACCACCAACTGACGAATTAGGTGGTAGTTGGACACTATGGAAAAATTTAGCGCGACAAAGTCCTGAATTTGGTAATCCTGATAAGTTTTGCCAAAATATTCCTCAAAAGAGTTGGTTTGTTTCTGCAACATCGACAACAAACAATAAAGATATTATCGATACAATAGAAAGCATTTGTAAACGTGACCCTCTTGCAGGCAAAACGGTTACTGGCGGAATTATTACAATCAATGATTCTGCATGGCAAATCAGTTTTACAATCAATCGTCAGCAACAGTTTAAAGACCAACCTAAAAATGAAATATCTACATGGATTTATGCCTTATATTCAGATGTAAACGGCGATTATATTAAAAAGCCAATCACAGAATGTAGTGGTAATGAAATATGTCAAGAATGGCTGTATCACTTAGGTGTACCAACTGACAAAATTGAAGACTTAGCAAAACATGCATCTAATACGATTCCTGTTTATATGCCATATATTACCTCTTATTTCATGACGCGTGCTATCGGCGACAGACCTTTAGTCGTCCCGCATCAATCACAAAATTTAGCATTTATTGGTAACTTTGCAGAAACAGAGCGAGATACTGTATTTACAACAGAATATTCGGTTCGTACTGCCATGGAAGCTGTTTATCAATTACTAAATATAGATCGTGGTATTCCAGAGGTCATCAATAGTACATTTGATCTTCGCGTCTTAATGGATGCCATATACGAACTGAATGACCATCAAGATTTGCGCGAGATTACTAAAGATTCGAAAATGCAAAAACTCGCATTAGCAGGATTCCTTAAAAAGATAAAAGGTACGTACATTGAGTCATTATTAAAAGAACACAAATTGTTATAACGAGGCACATTAAATCTGTCTATATGGTGATTTCAAATCATGGAGTGGGATAGAAGTGATATGATCACAAACTTTATTTCGTTATCCCACTCACATGATTTTTTTGATGAAACATAATTACATGATTGATTGCATCATTTTGTTAAACAAGTGATTGCAAACCTGCCATTTCACACTGAAAATTTACATAATAAGTGACGATATTTTACAAGTCATATACAAATAACATATATTGTTAAATAATTTTACCTAATCTTAACATTAAATTTACAATTATAAGCGATAATCTAAATATAAAGCTTATTTGAGGTGAAATAATGGAAATGTCGGTTACAGAAGTCATTTTCTCCTTTTTAGGTGGTTTAGGTATTTTCCTTTACGGCTTAAAAATCATGGGAGACGGGCTTCAAGCATCAGCAGGAGACAGGCTACGAGATATTTTAAACAAATTTACATCAAATCCAGTATTAGGTGTTATTGCAGGTATCGTTGTAACTATTTTAATACAAAGTAGTTCAGGTACGACAGTTATCACAATCGGACTGGTAACAGCTGGATTTATGACATTGAAACAAGCCATTGGAGTGATAATGGGTGCTAATATCGGAACAACGGTAACTGCATTTATTATCGGTATAGATTTAGGCGAATATGCAATGCCAATTTTAGCATTAGGTGCATTTTTAATCTTTTTCTTTAAACGCTCTAAAATTAATAACATTGGCCGCATACTATTCGGTTTCGGTTCTCTATTCTTCGGTCTAGAATTTATGGGTGATGCCGTTAAACCTTTAGCATCATTAGATGGATTTAAGCAATTAATGCTTGATATGTCATCAAATCCAATACTTGCTGTTATTGTCGGCGCAGGGTTAACAGCACTAGTTCAAAGTTCAAGTGCGACGATTGGTATTTTACAAGAATTTTATCAACAAGATTTAATTAGCTTAAACGCAGCAATCCCTGTGTTACTAGGCGATAATATTGGTACAACGATTACAGCTATCTTAGCTAGTTTAGCCGGCTCAATCGCTGCAAAACGTGCGGCGCTTGTACACGTCATCTTTAACTTAATCGGGGTAATTATCTTCACAATTTTCTTGCCAGTTGTGATTCATTTGATTAGTTTGTTACAAGATGTATGGCACTTAAAACCAGCGATGACGATTGCAGTATCACATGGTATCTTCAACATAACAAATACTTTGATTCAATTACCATTTGTAGCAGGTTTAGCATGGATTGTTACAAAGCTTGTCCCAGGTAAAGATATTGCTGATGACTATAAACCTCAGCACTTAAACAAAGATCTTGTTTATCACGCACCTGGTGTTGCATTACAAGAAACTCAAAAAGAATTACAAAATGTTGGTCAGATTGTCTTATCAATGTTTGAAGACATTCGCGAAATTACAAAAGACGATAAAAAATTGATCAAAAAGCTTGAACAAAAGCACCAAGCTGTTGAAACAATCAATGATAGCATTCGAAATTATTTAGTTAGAATTTCTACAAAAGCCATAACGAAGGCTGACGTTGAGCGTTTAGCAGTTATGTTTGATGTCAATCGCTCTATTTTAAAAGTAGCAGAGCTAACAGAAGAGTATGTCGCTCAATTAAAACGCCAACATGATGAAGATATTCGCATTACAGAAGATGCACAACGCGGTATGGATAAATTATTCAACCATGTTGCTGAGTCATTTGATAAAGCCATCGACATGTTAGATGTTTATGACAAAACGAAAAAAGATGAAATTGTAGAACGTAGTAGAGAATCATTTAATATTGAACATAAACTACGCAAAGGTCATATTAAACGCCTTAATCGTGGTGAATGTACAACAAAAGGCGGATTACTATATATCGATATGATTGGTGTTCTTGAACGTATCGGTTATCATTCACGAAATGTTTCTGAAGCACTTGTTGGCCTTAACGATGATGTACCTACAGATGAAGAAATTGCAACAACTGAAATTTAATTTTTACTGTCTTATTTATATTCATATTTTTTTAAAATTAGAGATTCAGATGCATGTAAAAAGCCAATCCAACATTCATGGGTTGGCTTTTTTGTTTAGCAAAATTTATTATCTTAAATCGGCTATAAACACTGATATAATAATGCTTCATTAGTATGCGGTAAGCATGACGGACACTGTTCTCGGAGTCTGACCCCGAAACGTTTAATATACACTTTTACACGTCGCCTTCATTGAAGCGAATAGCCATTATCTTCACATTAGATATAGTTCCTTCTATATAAATGTCCAAATTTTTAGAACAACACAATAAATAACCATCCACCTAACTTATCAAAAGTTTAAGTGGATGGTTTTTCATTTATATTTATATTAGTGTTAATCCAATCATAGATTTATCTATATGCACTGCTCTATACATTTCCTCATTTAATTTGCTTTACTTTCATTTATATCATTATCAAAACACTTGGCGTGTCATCGTTATTATTTCGCATCTTTGACACGTTTATCATCATTAGGAATCGCGAATAAAATTGCGATAAATGCCATGATTCCCATTAATACGTTAACCCAAAGTGCAATCATCGCACCTGTATGAATGCTAGTTGCAGCAACTGCACCGGCATATACTGCACCACTAATTGCGACACCGAATGCACCACCAAGTGATGAAGCCATTTTATAAATACCTGAAGCAACGCCAACTTTATCTAACGGTGCATTCGAAATAGCTGTATCTGTAGAAGGTGTTGCATAAATACCTAAGCCTAGTCCGAAACATAAATATCCTACGACACAACTAATAACATAAAATATGCCTGGTAAGAATACTAATGAAATAAGTGCAATACCAATGACCACAATGAATGTACCTAATAACATTGGTCGCTTAGAACCCATTTTTTGTAATAATTTTTCACCAACTCGAATCATCAATAACACCATGATTAAATAAGTAATTGATAAGTATCCTGCCTGCAATGCTGTATAACCTAAACCTTGTTGCACGAATGTATTCGCTACAATTAATGTACCTGCAACACCGTTTAATAAGAAGTTCGAAATCGTTGCACCTGTATATGGTTTATTTTCAAATAATTTAAAATCAATAAGCGGATTATCTACTTTTTTCTCAACTTTTAAGAAAATAAAGAATGCTACAATTACGATTGCAATTAAACCAAAGAACCATAATGATGTGTAACCAAGTGCTGCACCTTTAGTAATGACAACGTTTAAACTTAGCAACATAACTACTAGAACAATTAGCCCTGCAACGTCAAATTTATGTGTATTGGTAACTTCTGATTTCGTTTCAGGCGTCCCTTTGATGAGTAACATTGAAAGTACGGCAACGATAATTGAGAAGATGAAAATCCATCTCCAACCCATAGTTGTCGCAACTGCCCCACCGAAGAGTGAACAGATACCACTTCCACCCCAAGAACCGATAGACCAGTAGCTTAAGGCGCGCTGACGTTCAGCACCCTCATAATAAGTTTTCATAATGGCCAATGTGGAAGGCATAATACACGCTGCTGATACGCCTTGTATAATACGACCTAAAATTAATAATGCCGGTAAATTCGTAATAATAATTAATGCTGAACCAATAATACTTAACAATAAACCGATATTCGTCATTTTCACGCGCCCAATTTTATCTGCTAGGCCGCCTGCTCCAACAACAAACATGCCTGAAAATAGTGCGGTTAGACTTACCGCAATACTAATTGTTCCCATGTCTGCACCAAAACTTTGTTGTAAATTTGGTACAACATTTACAAGTGATTGTGCAAACAACCAAAATGTAATAACACCTAATACAATACCTAAGATTAACTTGTTGCCCCCGCGATACGTTTCATTCATGTTAGTTATCTCCTTTAAGGTAATCTAAAACAACTGTCCCTACAGCTTCTGCCGAAATAAGTAATGATTTTTCTGAAATGTTAAATTTAGGATGATGATGTGGGTAAATTTCACCATCTTCCACAGCTGCACCTGTATAAATAAAGGCACTTGGACGTTCTTTAGCATAGTATGCAAAGTCTTCTGAAGGTGGTTGTGGTTCACATATTTCGACACCAAAATCAAGGTTTGCTTCTTTTAACGTCTTAGCCACGTACTCAGTAAACTCTGGATCATTATATAATGCAGGATAATCATCGTTATATTCTAATGTGCAAGTTACACCATACAATGCTTCTAATCCTTTTGATAAACGTTTAATTTCTGTTTCAATTGTTGCTTTTGTAGCATCTGTTAATCCACGTACATCACCTTCAATTTCAACAACATCTTTAATGACATTGAATTGACCTTTACCGTCAAATGAACCGATTGTGACAACACCGGTTTCAAATGGACTTAGTCGTCTAGATACAACTGTTTGTAACGCTGTGACGAAGTAGCTACCTGCAACAATGGCATCATTGGCCATATGGGGTGATGAACCATGACCACCTTTACCTTGAACTTTCAATTTGAAAAATGCGCGTCCTGTTTGAACATAACCAGGTCTGTAATACACATTACCTGTTTTCATTGTGCTCATGACGTGTACACCTAATACATGATCAACACCGTCTAATACACCATTTTCAATCATTGCTTTAGCACCACCTGGTGGTACTTCTTCAGCTGGTTGATGTATCACAACGACTTTTCCTGTAAAACTATCTTTCATTTCAGCAAGCGTCTCTGCTAATACAAGCATGTATGCTGTATGTGCATCGTGACCACATGCGTGCATAACACCTTTATTTTGTGATGCAAAAGATAATCCTGTATCTTCAGTAATAGGTAATGCATCAAAGTCTGCACGGATTGCTAATGTTTTACCAGGTTTCCCTGAATCAATCGTTACTTTAATTCCACGTGGTCCGATATTCGTTTCTACTTCCACATCTTTACCTTTGTAAAATTCAGCGATGTATTTCGCCGTTTCATCTTCATGAAAAGATAATTCTGGATGCTGATGTAAATAACGTCTGATCTCAATCATTTTGCCTTCTTTAGATTTTAAAGTTTCAATTAATTGTTGATTCATATCCTTCATCTCCTTAGTTACATCATAAATGATTAATCATTATTTATATTGCCAACAACAGAGATGTTAACCATTAATTTTTTGCAATTTTAGCTTTGAATATAAAAAATCACAAATTATGTATATCAAAATTTGTGATTTGTGATCATTTTATGAACTTGGGTAACGTTTTACTTCAATTAAGTGAATCCCATTCGTAATCATTTTAATGTTTAATGCCAGTGTGTCCGTGATATCTATATCATATACTTCTAATTTCGGAAAACTCATTCGATTAACGTAATCTATAGAGTCCTTGTCCATGCCATGTATCGTATGATGTTTGCGCCAAAGATTAAATAACGCACCATTTTCTTTATCTAAGGTAAAATGTTTAATCTTATACATACCTTCTTCCAAGGCATTAATGTTCAAATGGATCATTTCCGTTGCACGCATATTCATTTGATTGTCCAACGCTAAGTACGGATTAAAATGCTTTGCATCATATAACAATATTTGAAAATTTGAATCAGTTCCCGTGACAATACATGTATCATCAGAATACAAAATATTGCTTGTTAATTTATTAAATAGCAATGCCGTGAAATAGACCGGACGTTTTCCATTATATTGATGAAACAGTTCAATAGAATTCATATAATCCCGTTCATTTTTACAATGACTAACGTGCAAATCATAATTCAACCAATACCCGATACCCTCTACTTTAGAGCTTAACTTTAATAACTGCTCAATGATGATACCACCTCTAAAATATTCGCCGTTGGTTATAAATGTATCACCCGTCAATGTATTCCAATTGAGTAAAATGAGTGGACGCTTTAGGTTATGACGATGTATTAAGTCGATAAAGTAATTCGTTTTATTAATAATCATTTGACTCGCGGTTTTAAATTCATCATCATTCATTTTATTAAAATCAACAGCATCATTTGAATTGGCATCAAATACAAAATGGTCGATGTGTGGCTCAAGTCGTTTCAACAATGGTAGATGTCTTTCCGTAGCTTGATCTAAGTGAATGTACAAGCCACCATTAGGGAATAACGCTTTAAAATAATCAATCATTTCAATCAAAGCATTGTGCAATGTCGTCACATACAAGTTGAACTTCAAATCTTTTCTATGACTGACATGCAGGGCAACGTGATGGATAAATACTTTGAATGCATCGATATAATCTCGTGAGTCATACTGATTCAAATGCATGGTTAGACTAAAATTATGATCTAATAAAAAGTCTAAACACAAATCGATATCATAAAATATATTCGAAATCTCTGCATCATACGTGAATGGCGCATTGAGCTTTTTCATAATATATGGCATCACATCATATGCTAATACTTCATTGACTTGAAAATCATGATGACATGTAAGCAACTGTGATTGATACTGTGTATTGAGCAAATTCCTCAAATAGCCCACTTGAATAATATGATTAAATTGATTTAGTTGTTGATTAGTTGGTTTAAAGGCAATCTCTTTATAGTTCATCTTTTCAATATCTTCAATGAAATGATTCATTTCTTCAATGTAGTCATTTAAAAGTAATATCAATTCACGGTCGTGATAATTATGTTGTGCCGATTGTTGATTTTCAGTGATTGCTGGACGATCACCTCGATATTGTTTAGGCGTTTGATGCGTAAAGTGTTTAAATGTTCTCGCAAAGCTCGCTGCACTTGAAAAGCCATTTTGCAATGCAATATCAGTAATCGTTTCATCTGTGTATGTTAAATCGAGTTTCGCATGCTCAATTCGCGTCGTATTTAAGAAATGTTGGAATCCTACACCTAGCGATTCTGTAAACTTTTTAGACAGATGGCTCTCTGACCACCCAACGTATTCGCTTAATTCTGAAAGGCTTAAATCTTCATGAAAATGTAACTCGATATAGTCGCATACTTGATTCACTTTATCATCATTTAAGATACTTTGGTTCGAATGATATGTACGCGGGACATAATGAATCATATGCATAAGCAACTGAATCACAAGTTGTTGCTCAGTCAATTTAGACAACTCATTATGTCGAATGTGTGTTGAAACCAGTCTTGCCATTATATTTCTCAGTTGATGTATATTCTTGGTTGTGGTCGCATCTGTTAAGTGAAAATATAGACAATGCGCATCATCAAACTTGTCTGCCAAATATTTCATTTGGAATTGGATATAACATATGATGCCATCTTGTTGAAGTTGAAATCGATACAAGTCACGGTGGTTAATGATGAAAATGTCGCCACTGTTGCATTGCGTCATGTTATTTTCATCATAAATATGTGCCTCACCTTTAATAACAAAACCAATCATTAAACCATTGAGCCTTTTGAAATCTGGCATGCTTTCAGTTTCTACTCGAATTAAATAATCACGTTGCATACTATCCCTCAATTCAGTAATATGAATACGTTTATTTTACATTATTTTACAGCAATATATTTGAAATTCGTGTTGAATCGTGTGGGAGGCAGGAGGTTATTTATCCTCACTTGGTTCAAGATGTAGGTTAGCAGCAATTTTGTTTACTATTAAAAATAACCATCCTTTACGAATGGTTATGACTTCTTTTAATCATATTTATATGGATTTTTTAGTTCGTTGTTGGTTTGAAAAAGTATGTGACAATTCAACTAATTCATTATTTTTTTAAGCTCATTGCCTAATTTATCTAAGTCTTGCATGGCTTTATTAACCCAATCACCTTTAGCTACATTTTTAAAATCACTCTTAAATGTATGGCCATGATTAATTAACTGATTGATCAATTGCTTTTCAGATTTTTTCATTTTACTTTTATTTTCACGATGCTTTTCATCATGTTCAGGTGCGATGACTGTTGTGATTAGTTTTTTTTCCTGTCTTTTTTTCAAATCACCTACCATCCAACTATCTCCTAGTAAAGGGTCAGACATAGGATTAGATAACGGATCAGGGATTCCCATAAGCTACTTCGCCTCCATTATTTTTTCAGATTGCTGTATATATTCTCTTCTTATTTCTTCTTTATAATCTTCTAACTTTAACTCTTTTTGTCTAATATAAGTATCTGCTTCATAATCAAATTCTTCAACTAGTCGTCTCACCTTAGCATTTGACTCTTCACTATAGTTCATTTTATTCTTTAAATACAAAAATGCATCATAACTTTGTTCATTTTCTCTTCTAAGGTGATATTTTAAATCACTAAGATTTTGTATCTCCCTTTCAATACGTTTCAACTCTATTTCATATGCATTTTCAAGATCATCTATTTTCTTGTATTCTTCAAACATCATATTAAATCACCTATTTGCCCTGCCAATTGTTGATCCTTAGCAACTATTTCATTAATACTTTTTTCGATTTGCTGTAAATACGAATTATATTTCTTAGATAAGTCCGTAATTTTATTTAGTTTGTCTTTTATTTCATTATGTGGTTCGGTAGCAAGTTTACTTTCATTGACACCACCGTTATCTAATGCACTTACCTTTTCTGGGTATGAAAGATGTTTACCTACAATATCACTAGCTTCTTGTGCGTCTTTCCAATTTGCTTCAAATTTCTCATCCATAAGATTGAACATATTTTTCAACTGCTGAAGTTCTTGGTCAACCATTTTACTTAGTCCTTCAGCTACCGAAAATGCCACTAAAGTTTCAAGCAATTTTTGTTGAGAAGACGAGAGGGCGCCACCGTTCGTTTGCAGTAACTTCGATTTGATTTCATCTATTTTACCGAGTTTTTTCTCAGTATTTTTTTTCAAAGCCTTAAATGCTTTGTCATTTGCATCGCGATATCCTTTTACTAACATTAGTTCTTCGATTATTTCACGTTGTTCTTTTTCTCCTAAAAAATTCTCCATCGCATGGCCCTGACCATTGTTTATACGTAACACATCACCACAAGTTAAATGATCTGTACGCTTCACTAAATAGTCTAATCCATCCTTTTGAGTTATAACCTTAGTAATATCTCCATCATAATTATCCATTAACTCTTTTAAATATTTTTCATCTGGAAATGTCGTATTTCTAAACAATTGACCACCAAATTTATTACGAATGCTTTTTACTTCTAACGGAGCAGGATTGTATGCCACAACATTTTTGATGTTATAACGAAGCCCAAGAAAGATAGCATCTCTCCCTCCTAAAGAATGACCAGTAACGGTATCAATTTCGTACTTTTTTTGTAAATTCTCAATAAACTGCTGTGTATTTGCAAAATGTTTTCCTTTATAATTGACCATTCCTACTCCAATGGCTAAATCCGCTACACCATCCTTCATAGTGCCTCGTACATCTTTCATATCTTGCTTAGAGGGTGGGAATAATAACGGAGACATCGAACTAAGTGCTACTCTTTTAAGTTGATCGCCGTGAAAGTTTGTACCAGCCATTCCAACAGTAACTTTACCTGTATCTTTATTTAAAAATGCCGTTGCCGTGGTCCCCGTACTGGGGTCTGTATAACTATCTATGTAGTCTAAGTTTTTAGGAAAATTCCCACCCTTTTTTAATTTAGTAATTTGCCCTCTAATTTTTTCATTATCTAAATTATTATCATTTGCATTTTCTATTTCATAACTAATATTAGATATTGCGCTAGTTTCTTCCGAATTACTTGTTATTTTTCCAGGATCAATTTCATATTCTGCTTTAGCCATAATTATACTTCTCCACTTTTTTTATAATCTAAGCTATCACTAAAGTATATATTTTTACCTTTTTCCTCTACAAAAGTAAATTCTATATTTTTATATCCAACTGATGAACCTTTTAAGTTCCCTGACCCTTTTAACAATAACTTTGGCGCTTTATTCGTCGGTATATCATATCTTTCACGTAATTGTTTTACATTATAATCATCATTAGTTAGTTGATATTTCGCTGAATAAATCGGGGCTTCTGGATTATATGAAATATCTCCGTCTTTATAATTTTTCAAATCTTTAAAGTTGCCATATTGAACAAAGAACTTAAAGTTTTTGATTTCTGTTTTTATGTTTTCATCTTTAATTTCTTTTGTTGGAATAACTTTATTATCAATCATTTTAACTGGGTACCTTTTTTCATTCTCTTGGGGTCTTCCGTCTTTATCATTCTTTATTGCATTTACATAATAATATCCTTTTGTTGTTTTTGTATTTCTATTCATGTATAAGACCATACCTTTAATTTTCAAAGCTTCTCCCTTATTTTGAGTCGCCATTTCAGAATTAATAATCCATGTGCCTTTATCTTTTTTATCAAATTGATCATCACGATATCCTTCTTTATCGTATAAATCTTCTAGATTTTTAATCGGATACATACTCAACGTTTTTTCAAAACTTTTTTTAATTTCCGCTTCTTTACCCATGCCACAACCCCCAATAAAAATTGTTAAAAATAGAAAACTAATACATAAAACTATTTTTTTTAAACGCTTCACCGTATCACAACTCTCTTCTTTTTATATGATTTGCTTTTGTGAATTACATATTTTCAACGTTTTATAACACATTTCACTTTAATATTATCAAAAATTATACAAGCAATCTATTAAATTTAAAATATTGTTATTTATTTAGGTTAATACCTATTTTGAAATAACATACGTTGTTAATTACTTATAATTTGACTATTCTCATATATTTGATGTTGCGCTAGTTTCTACAAAATTACTTGTTATTTTTCCGGGTTCGATTTCATACTCTTTATTGGTCACGTTTATTTATCCTCGCTCGGTTTAAGATGTAGACTATCAGTAAAGTAAATATTTTCATTTTTATTCTCTAAAAAAGTAAATTCAATTTTTTTATATCCAACTGATGAACCTTTTAAATTCCCTGTACCTTTCAACAACAGCTTCGGCGCTTTATTTGTTGGTATGTCATATCTTTTACGTAATTGTTTTACATTATAATCATCATTAGTTAATTGATATTGAGCTGAATAACTCGGCACCTCTGGATTATATGATATATCTCCATCTTTATAATTCATTAAATCTTTAAAATTGCTATATTGCGCAAAAAACTTAAAGTTTTCGATTTCTTTTTTTATGTTTTCTTCTTTAACTTCCTCAGTAGAAATGAATTTATTATTAATCATTTTAACTGGATATTTTTTTTGATTATCCTGAGCTACTTCGTATTTCTCCGTCTTTATTTCATTAGTATAGTAAAATCCTTTTGCACTTCTTGTATTTCTATCTATCTTCAAAAGCATGCCTTTTATTTTTAGAGCTTCTCCTTTATTTTGAATTGCCATTTGAGAATTTACAATCCATGTTCCCTTATCATTTTTATCAAATTGATCATCACGATATCCTTCTTTATCGTATAAATCCTCTAGATTTTTAATCGGATACATACTCAATGTTTTTTCAAAACTTTTCTTTATTTCCGCTTCTTTACCCATGCCACAACCAGCAGTGATACTAATGACTAAAAACAGAAGACTAATACCAAGCACTAATTTATTTACACGTTTTATCATTTCATCACTCTCTTTTTCCGGGATTGATTTCATATTCTGATTGAGCCATGATTATACATCTCCGCTTTTTTTATAATCTAAGCTATCACTAAAGTATATATTTTCTTCTTTTTTCTCTACAAACGTAAATTCAATATCTTTATATCCAACTGATGAGCCTTTTAAATTCCCTGAACCTTTTAACAATAACTTTGGAGCTTTACTCGTCGGTATATCATATCTTTTGCGTAATTGTTTTACATTATAATCATCATTAGTTAATTGATATTTAGCCGAATAACTCGGCACCTCTGGATTATATGAAATATCTCCGTCTTTATAATTTTTCAAATTTTTAAAGTCGCCATATTGAACAAAGAACTTAAAGTTTTCGATTTCTTTTTTTATTTTTTCATCTTTAATTTCTTTTGTTGGAATGATTTTATTATCGACCATTTTAACCGGATATCTTTTTTCATTGTCGTGCGGTTTTCCTTCATCCTCGTCCTTAGTCACATCGACATAGTAGTAACCATTTGTTGTTTTGGTATTTCTATTCATATATAGAACCATGCCTTTAGCTACCATATCTTCATTATTAGGTTGAATAACCATTTCAGAATTTATAATCCATGTACCTTTATCATTTTTATCAAACTGATCATCACGATAGCCTTCCTTATCGTATAAATCCTCTAGATTTTTAATAGGGTACATACTCAATGTTTTTTCAAAGCTTTTCTTAACTTCCGCTTCTTTACCTATGCCACAACCAGCAGTGATACTAATGACTAAAAACAGAAAAATAATGCCTAACACTAATTTGTTTAATCGTTTCATCATCTTACAACTCTCTTCTTTTTAAAATGATTTGTTTTTGTTAATTACATATATTTATCAATTTATAACACTTTTTCACTTTAATATTATCAAAAATTTCACAAACAATCTGTTCAATTTATAATATTGTTGAATTATTACTTATTTTCAAAATAAAAACGAGTAGTGAAAATAATTAGAATCTAACTATTTTCATACTCGTCTTAATATCATTATTGAATCCTTATTTATTACTATCTATAATTTCACTTACGATATCATCATATCCAGGCCACGTATATCCTGCATAGTCAACAATCAGCCAACCCGTTCTAGCTTTCCCATTTGCTTTAATCGTTTTTGCAATTTCAGGATTTATATGTGATGCATAGTTATAAGTACTATTAAATGCGCTGCCTCCAGACGCTACACTCAAGAAATTCAAATATACATTGTCTTTGTTACTATCCGTTTTAGCTTTAGCCAATAAATTTTTAACAGCTTCAACTTTTTTATCATAGTAATCTTTATACTCATCTTGTACTTTTAAATTTAAGCTACCATTATTAATTTTCGTTTCAAATGTCGCATTGTCTGCCCATTGAATACCTGACGTGTCAGCACCATAACCACTTTTTATGTACGTACCCCCCATTCTATTGAATAGGACAATTTTACCTTTCGTTTCTTTTAAAGTAGGATTCGCATTACTTCCTGTGTAAAAAAGATTCTGATATTGCGGGTTATTATAATAATATTCTCTAAAAATTTCTTCAAATGTCTTCGTAACTTTAGAATCGCTATCGTAGTCCTTTTTCATAGACATCACAATTGTTTCGTTTGGATAAGCACTCAAGTAATATTTAGCATCATCGAGAAATTTTCCTAATTCATGATGCAAATAAACCATGCCGTGATGAACTGAAATCATATTATCAGCACTTGCTCTACCTCTAATATCAAAAAACCTGACTCCCGACTTCATTTGGGTAAGGTAATCTTTATCTTGAGTCTTTGCCCAAACTGATTTTACTGGATCCTTTAAAGTGAATGAGCCACTATCATGTGAACCCGGTATATTAATCTCAGTTAAATGTTTTCCATCATCAAGTTTACTCATCCAATTTTCTGGACTTTTACTCAACGAATCTGACGCATGTGCTGAATGATACCAACCACTCATCACTACTAAAATGATACTTAAAAACAAAGTCTTAATACACTTTTTCATAATATCAACTTCTTTCTATATTTAATACATTAATTATACATCTTTTTTAAATAAAAATATGTGTAAAATTTTAAAACTTATTTAATTGATGTTTTAATAATGTATTATAGAAATTATTGACATATGATTAAAAACCCTTAGGATAGTTCTTTACATATATAAGTTAAAAAAGGAGCTAGCTTTATAATCGCCAGCTCCTTATCGTTATCTTTTATCTTCCATTGTGTAACATACGAGGCCAAATATAATACCACCTATGCTCCAAACGATTAAATCACTTCTAGTATTTCCTAAGTCAGTGAAACCGTATATATCAGCTACAGTACCTGCTGTCAGCGCCAATGATGTAAATAAAATTGCTACTAAAATTGATTTTAGTTTAACGAAATCCTTACTATTTTTCTTATTTTCTTTATCTTTGCCACGCTTAACATCGTACGCTTTCAAGAAACGCAGTCCAATTAGTGCTTCAATTAAAATCAAAACGATGATGATTTGAGTGGTGATTGATAGTTTAGGCTCCAAAATGTGAATGAATATGTTAGAAATTACTAACGCAAGCAAAACGAGCATTGAATATGCATATAAAATGATAAATTTTGCCCCTTTTAATTCTTCAGTTGTTTCATTCTTGTCTGTTTGAGATCCACTTATTGCATTTAATATCCAGTTGTTAAATTTCTCCATTATTCAATTTTGCTCCTTTTAAAATGTATAACTTCCTCTATATACTTTTTTGTATGTTATTTTACATTTCTTTCTTTAAAAATCGTCTCATAAAATGGTTTCATCTGTATTCTTTGCATGTCGCCAATTACATAAAACTCTTTCTTAGCTCTTGTCACTGCAACGTTTAACAAGTTTGGTTTTTCGCATGACCAGTTCACAGCACCATCTTGGGTATTATCAGTACCTATTACAAAATACACCTTCTGAGCCTCTTTACCTTGAAAAGTATGAACAGTACCAATGGATTTATCGACCCATTGATTAATTTTTGTACGTTCAATATCAATTCTAGTCGGTAGTTGTTGCTTTAACATACGTTTAATCTGTTGCTGTACTGCTGAAAAAGGCGATATTACAAATGAGCTCGGTTCATTTTTACCTTCCTTAATTGCTTCAATCCAATCATCAGCTAATAATCCCACTACTTTTTCACCATGCTCTTTCACAAATTGTTTTTGAACTGCGTTTCCTTTAACGTCATACCAACCTGTTTTACCTACTTTTGTAATATTACTTGGCAACACCATTTTATTATTATAAGCGATTTGGTTAGCTATCGTGAACATAGGTTTTAAACATCGTCTGTGCACCCATAAAGGTATGCCTATCCAGGTTTTTTGATTACTATCAGTAGCATCAGATTTCCAAAAACCATATTGATTGGCGTTGTCTGCAACAGACTGCACAGAAGCTTCTTTAGAAACTAGATATTCCGGAACATGATAATTTTTACGAATGTTATCAATTAAATGACTTTCTAAAGTCACAACCGGTTCTATTTGAATCGGATCACCTACAGCTACAACTTTTTTTGAACGATATAATGCTCCCACAGCTGCTTGAGGTATTGCTTGTCCTGCTTCATCAATAAATAAGTAGTCTATGAAATCTTTTGGTATGCCCCCATACATAGATTTAAAGCTTGCAAACGTCGTACTAACTACTGGAAATATTAAATGCATCACATTCCATGCGTTGTGTACTTTATCTGGATTTGCATCAATTAATTTCCTTCTATCTTTAAAATCATTAATCGCATAATAAATAGTTGTATTATTAGCAATCAATAATAATTTATGCAATATCATTGCTCTTAAAAAGAGCATGGCACGTCTGTATTGAAGTTCGTCACTCGTCCACAGATTAGTAACTTGGCGCTCATCATAATTGTTGTCACTCCAAAAATCTTTTTCTGGAATTGTAATTTTTGACTCAATACGATATGCTTCTAACTCTTGTAACTGTGAATTTAACTCGTCTAATTGCAACTGTACTTTAGTTAATTGTTTAATTAATTTCTCTTTTTCTTTTAGTTTGCTAACAAGGTCTTCATGTTTGTTTTTTTTACATTTCTCTAACTCTAACTGTTGTGTTAATAATTGTTGCTTCTCTTTATTATGATCTTTATAGCTTTCATCTTCTTCTGAATTAAACATCGCTTTCAGTTTGTTAATAAAACCTTTGTTGCTTTCTTTGATGGATTTAATTAACTCATTTAAAGTTTCTATTTGCTTAACAATATAATTAATTCGATTATCCAAATCTTCTATTTCTTTATTGTCTCGTAACGTTTCATTATCTAAATGATATACCTGTTCTTCAATACTTGTTTTTTCACTATTAATAACCTGTTCAATCTTAGAGAAAGACTCACAATTTTTATAAACATCATATGCTCTAATAGATTCTTCTTTTAACATTTCAACATGCCTCAACTCTTCTAAAAATGCACGTTGATGTGATTGCCATTCACTCATTAACTCGTTATAACTCATACGATTATTCTCATTTTGTAGTAATTTAGCAAAGCCAATATCATTCGCATCTTGTTTTAACATATGACTCAATACTTGGTTAATATTAGTACTTTTACCAAAAACTCCAGAAAATAAGCCCCAGGCACTTTCACCAATCAAATCTTCAGCTATTTCAGCAAAATCTTTTAATTCATGTGCTAAATTTGCATAATTCTGTTCATATTTAGGGAATTTACATTTTTCGGGATTTCTTATAATTTCTTCAATTTTCGGTAAATCTTTAGATATATTTTCAACAGCTCCATTATTACTAGATGCGACTACCATCTTATATTTGGCAATAGATTCCTTTAGTAAGTATACGTATTTATCATCCGTTTCATGAATTTTTGTTTTGACAAATGCATCTTTAGGATTATTTAGTTTAGCTAACTCTTTACCTCTTTCAACTACTAGATGAGCAAATATATCTTTTAATAAAGTAGTCTTACCTGTACCTGGTGGCCCATTAACTGAACTTATTCTTTCATTACCACTCGTAATTTGGTTTACAGCAAGTTGTTGCATTAAAGACAATCTAAACTCAGTCTGTGATGGCCATCGTCCATCAGGCAAACGTGAAGGATGTAAAAATTTGTCAAACATTTCTTTATTTTCATCTACTTCTATGCGCTGACTTTCTTCTACACCTTCAATGTAATCAATTAAAGTTTGGTTGGGAGATTTTCTTGCTTTCTCAATATCACTTATGAAGAAGCTGTTAAATTCCGGCTGTGGTAAATCACTATCTTTCACATATTCTATTGCTACATAATGTCCAAATAATCCATCTTTCTTTGAATTTAATACAGAAAAGTACTCATCATAAGCTTTGTCCATCTTCTTCAATTTAAATTCATTAATTGGTTCATCTGCTAAAATTTCTTTTACTTTTTGAACAAATTTTTCAACAGAATCATTAAATTTTTCTTCTATATTGGCATTTTTGTTCTTTTCAATTTCTTTTAATGCACTCATAATCATCGGAATATGTATAGAATCAACTATCACTTTGCCGTGTTTATCTGTGTTAAATGTGTAACCATAACAGTGTGTCCCATTTGGATTATGAATCTCAGAATAATCATCAAAAATATCCTGAATTTTCAAATTAATTTCATTATAGCGGAAGCAATGTCTATAAAATTTAAATATAAGTTCCCCAGTCTCTGATTTTTCTTCTGATATAATAAAGCGTTCAGCATTCCATATTTCAAAATATTCATCAAAACTTTGAAGTTGTGCTTGCTTTGCACCATTTTTAAAATGTTCAGCTGAGAGTATATCTTCCGCTGTAAAATTTACTTCTCCTGGACTTAAAGATTCAATTAACAACCAAGCCGATAACGTATCATTTAGCAATTGACTCATGAAATCCCACCTTGTTCCCTGTTTGTTTTTTACTTAATGCCATTTTAACAAATAATTTAATCATATTAGTGTTTTTTCAAAAATATTCATATATTATCATTACCATATTTATTCAACAAATGTTTGTAAAATCCTCACTAATAAAATTAATCGATATGACCATAATTCATTATCCAATAAATGACTATAAAAATTTCTTCTATGCCTTCATTTCCAACTAAATTTGAACATCAAAAAAGAGCACTCCTGAATGAGCACTCCCTTAATTATCTTTCCATTATATTTGTATTGTCGACGGTTTCGATTTCTTTATTTTTATTTGTAGCTTTTTTCGCAACAATTAACAACGTTGAAAGTACTGCTAAAGCTAAATAAGCATAACCGCCCGCTTGTTTCATTACAAAACTACCGTAATAGTATCTTACGCCACCTTCGTCCATATAAATTTTCGTAGTGTGAACCAAAACTAGAGATAAGCCTAGACAAATTGACAAACCAATCGTAGTGTAAACCATGTATTTTTTAAATGTCTGTTTTTTCTTTTTTTGCTTATAAAACGGTAGAAAACATAATCCATATGGCATTAAAAAAATGATACCTGCAATACCAAAGGTAAGTATGACAAGCCAAAAAAGTAACGCTGATACTATATAATATAGATAAAATTGAGAAATACCCGCCGTAGCCAAGATTAGAAATAAAAAAGTAGTAGCGAATTTATATGTCTCACTTACTTTATTAACTTGGTTAAAAAAGTTATCAATTGCTTTATTCTTTTTTGAAATATGTACTATACCTTCTATAATCATCCAAATAATACCACCAATAACTAACAAAGCAAAAACTGGGATTACAAGACTAATTAACATATCGTTCACCTGCTCACCTCTATTTTCAAACAATTATGATTGAATTGAATCATTCTAATTTTTGTAAAGTTACTTGTTTAATTTATTATATTTATTAACTCTATGATAACAAAAATACTGTTTGTGTATAACAATAAATTGAGATACTCAATAATTTGATAATGTGAAATTGATACTTTTCAAAATAGTTGAATATGACAATTAATGATTAGTTTTGCAATGGTGCTATAATCAATATTTAGCAGTTAGATAAAGTCCGTATAATTGTGTAAAAGTAAAAAGGCCATATAACAGTCCTTTTACGGTACAATGTTTTTAACGACAAAAACATACCCAGGAGGACTTTTACATGACCCAAGTACATTTTACA
>NZ_JACYVY010000006.1:0-60868 GCF_017151825.1 Staphylococcus sp. EG-SA-18 | reverse complement strand
TCAGTGTAAAATGTACTTGGGTCATGTAAAAGTCCTCCTGGGTATGTTTTTGTCGTTAAAAACATTGTACCGTAAAAGGACTGTTATATGGCCTTTTTACTTTTACACAATTATACGGACTTTATCTTTAAAATGTGTATTAACATCTTTAGTCTTGTTAGAAACAATCCCTTGCAACATTGCTTGTTCTTTATCTAATGGAGATTTTAATTCTTTATTGGAAAAGACCTTATTTGTAATATGTGCACTTGGATAATGGATGGTATTTTTAGAATGAATCCAACGAACTTTATTGTCTTTGTGTTCAGACTTAATTTTAAATCCATATGGTAAGTTGTCATCATGATTCACTCTAATTCGATCATTAACATTCCAAAGTGATAGTAAATTTTGACGATTGCCAAGTAATCTATAAGTGCTGTTTTTATCGATTGGCATATTAATTTGGAGTGTCTTGTCATAATATTTTAATATGTCTCCATTAAAAATACTAGAATATAATGAAATGCCATTATAATGATATATAAATGGTGAATTTAATGCATAGTCTGACATATAATCAATGCGATTAAATGGACCAGTTGCATTTTGATTTATCTTTTTTATAAGCTGGTTTACATAGTTACTATGGTAATCATGTTGTTTCAACGTTGATAATGATTGTTGATAAGGTTTGATTGCCATATTTTTATTGTTATCTAAAATGACGATTTGTTGAATCATAACGATTAATACTAATATTGCAACGGTTAATTTTTTATAACGCCATAAACTAAATTTTAAAATAACGGCAAGCACCATTAGCAGGATAATACCTACTATAAGTGCAAGTGGGTGTGTCGGTGATAGTAATACATAAAGTAATGCGATGATGCTTACTGGTATTGTTCTGATTAAATAATATTTCATATTTAATGTTGATAAATGTTGAATAAACAATCCGCAAAGAGCGCTTGATGATAGTGCTAAGATATACACCCAACGCCTTTCTGGAAATGAAAAACCATTAAAAGCACTGTCGAAATACTGTGATAATGAACCAATAAATAATAACCATGTTACTATTGCGAAAAGTCTATAAAAGTAAAAACGATACAGTTTGAATGACAATAATGCAACGATAGTAAGAATTGAAATCGTAATATAAAATCCATCGCTAAAGAAAAAATAATGGTAATCAAGTGGTGTCAAAAACGGTATATCAACATTGGGATTTTGCTTTCTGTCATTTTCCAAAAACGCAGAAATGCCAGTGAATAAACCAAATACACTTGATAACACACTCAAAACTGTAGCAGATATGACGCAAATTAATTTTTGTGTTCTAGAGACAATGTCATATTTGTAAGTGAAAATGAGTCGATATAAATAGTAGCAACCTATAATAATAGCTTGATAATAACTGAAATAAAAATTGCTAAATAGTGTTAAGGCTATCGCAACAATGAAAATACCGATTTTGCGTTGTTGAAAATATCTTTCCAAACCAAGAATCGATAATGGTAATAAATATAATAAACTTCCATAAAATGACCAAGTAAAATTAAAGTATATAACGACAGTTGACATGCCGTATAAAATCGTAGCGATCATATTTGTTGAGCGTTTAAAGTGTAATATTTTAAATAAGTAGAAGGTCACGACAAATGTTATGATAGCTCTTATCATGGCCATAATAAGTTGGTTTGTCGGCCAAAAATGTATTGTTGTCGGATTAAATATACCAACCGTTTCTCCTATTTTAATGAATAGAAAATTTAGCCACATTAAAGGTGACAGCGAATAATAATATGATAGTCCTTTCATATAATCGCCACCTAATCCAAACGATGCATCATATAAACTAGAAAAACTACTTAAATGTTCATACAAATACATTTGAAATGGCATCATTTGACGGAATCCATCTCCAGCCCCACTAAAAACAGTACCATTCACAATATAATCATAGATATGAGTAGAAAATAAAATAAGCGTTAATATTACACTAATGAAAGTTATAACAAAGAATTGTTTGACGTTTGAATTTAGCCACTTTTTTAACACAACATTATCCTCAACTTTCAAATTTAAAATTAAGTTTAACTGAAACTAAAGTTAATGAGGTTCTTGATAGGTAAAGACGAAGATGACTGTGGAACAGATACCTTATCATAGTTACTTAAACTTTGGATCATTTTCAGTTTATCATTAAACAAATATATTGAATAATAAAAATGTCATACTGATAAAGATGAATGTCACTTAATAAGTAACTTAGATTTAACAAATGATGATTTTTAATTGTAGAAAACTTGAAATAATCACTTATACCTAAATCTAAAGCATTGTTAAGAAGTGTGACAATGTTAAAATAAATATAGTTGAATTAATGAATTTGTTCTATAATTAACAGGTTATAGATTTTAATAATGAGAAAAGAATTGACGAAAGTAAGGTGAATTGAATGGTTATTCAATGGTATCCAGGACATATGGCGAAAGCCAAAAGAGAAGTAAGTGAACAATTAAAAAAAGTAGATGTAGTGTTTGAACTAGTAGATGCAAGAATTCCATATAGTTCAAGAAACCCTATGATAGATGAAGTTATTAACCAAAAACCACGTGTTGTTATATTAAATAAAAAAGATATGTCTAATTTAAATGAGATGTCAAAATGGGAACAATTTTTTATTGATAAAGGATACTATCCTGTATCGGTGGATGCTAAGCACGGTAAAAATTTAAAGAAAGTGGAAGCTGCAGCAATTAAAGCGACTGCTGAAAAATTTGAACGTGAAAAAGCAAAGGGACTTAAGCCAAGAGCGATTAGAGCGATGATTGTTGGAATTCCAAATGTTGGTAAATCCACATTAATAAATAAACTGGCAAAGCGTAGTATTGCGCAGACTGGTAATAAACCAGGTGTGACCAAACAACAACAATGGATTAAAGTTGGTAATGCATTACAACTATTAGACACACCAGGGATACTTTGGCCTAAATTTGAAGATGAAGAAGTCGGTAAGAAGTTGAGTTTAACAGGCGCGATTAAAGATAGCATTGTGCACTTAGATGAAGTAGCTATATATGGATTGAACTTTTTAATTCAACATGATTTAGCGCGATTAAAGTCACATTATAATATTGAAGTTCCTGAAGATGCAGAAATCATAGCGTGGTTTGATGCGATAGGGAAAAAACGTGGCTTAATTCGACGTGGTAATGAAATTGATTACGAAGCAGTCATTGAACTGATTATTTATGATATTCGAAATGCTAAAATAGGAAATTATTGTTTTGATATTTTTAAAGATATGACTGAGGAATTAGCAAATGACGCTAACAATTAAAGAAGTTAAGCAGTTGATTAATGCGGTTAATACAATAGAAGAATTAGAAAATCATGAATGCTTTTTAGATGAGCGAAAAGGTGTTCAAAATGCCATAGCTAGGCGCAGAAAAGCGTTAGAAAAAGAACAAGCTTTAAAAGAAAAGTATGTTGAAATGACTTACTTTGAAAATGAAATATTAAAAGAGCATCCTAATGCAATTATTTGTGGTATTGATGAAGTTGGAAGAGGACCTTTAGCAGGTCCAGTCGTTGCATGCGCAACAATTTTAAATTCAAATCACAATTATTTGGGCCTTGATGACTCGAAAAAAGTACCTGTTACGAAACGTCTAGAATTAAATGAAGCACTAAAAAATGAAGTTACTGCTTTTGCATATGGTATCGCGACAGCTGAAGAAATAGATGAATTTAATATTTATAAAGCTACTCAAATCGCCATGCAGCGAGCTATTGATGGATTATCAGTACAACCAACGCATTTATTGATAGACGCGATGACGCTTGATAATGCACTGCCTCAAGTATCTTTAATCAAGGGTGATGCAAGAAGTGTATCTATTGCAGCGGCAAGTATCATGGCAAAGGTTTTTCGTGATGATTATATGACACAGTTATCTAAAGATTATCCTGAATATGGTTTTGAAAAAAACGCGGGTTACGGTACCAAACAACATTTACTAGCAATCGATGATATTGGCATTATGAAAGAGCATAGAAAAAGCTTTGAACCTATAAAATCGTTACTGTAAATCGTAAAATTCAATTAAATGATAAAAAAGTAGCATTTAAGTTTACAATAGCGCTTACATTTTTTATAATTGTAAGGGAACTTAACCTAAGTAACAGGAGGATGGAAGATGAATATCCACGAGTATCAAGGTAAAGAAATATTTCGTTCAATGGGCGTTGCAGTTCCAGAAGGACGAGTAGCATTTACTGCTGAAGAAGCGGTGGAGAAAGCAAAAGAATTAAATTCTGATGTTTATGTTGTAAAAGCACAAATTCATGCTGGAGGTAGAGGTAAAGCAGGCGGAGTAAAAATTGCTAAATCTTTATCTGAGGTAGAAACATATGCAAAAGAATTATTAGGGAAAACTTTGGTGACACATCAAACTGGTCCAGAAGGTAAAGAAATTAAGCGTTTATATATCGAAGAAGGTTGTGCTATTCAAAAAGAATATTACGTTGGATTCGTTATTGATCGTGCGACTGACCAAGTAACATTGATGGCGTCTGAAGAAGGGGGCATTGAGATTGAAGAAGTTGCTGCGAAGACTCCTGAAAAGATCTTCAAAGAAACTATCGATCCAGTAATCGGACTTTCACCATTCCAAGCAAGACGAATTGCGTTTAATATTAATATTCCTAAAGAATCTGTTAACAAAGCAGCTAAATTCTTATTAGCACTTTATAATGTATTCATTGAAAAAGATTGTTCAATCGTAGAAATCAACCCATTAGTTACAACAGCTGATGGTGATGTATTGGCATTAGATGCTAAAATTAATTTTGATGATAATGCATTATTCAGACATAAAGATGTTGTAGAATTACGTGATTTAGAAGAAGAAGATCCGAAAGAGATTGAAGCGTCTAAACATGATTTATCATACATTGCATTAGATGGTGACATCGGATGTATGGTTAATGGTGCAGGTTTAGCCATGGCAACAATGGATACGATTAATCATTTCGGTGGAAACCCAGCCAATTTCTTAGATGCAGGCGGAAGCGCTACTAGAGAAAAAGTAACTGAAGCATTTAAAATCATTTTAGGTGATGAAAATGTTAAAGGTATTTTTGTAAACATTTTCGGTGGCATTATGAAATGTGATGTTATCGCAGAAGGTATCGTTGAAGCTGTAAAAGAAGTAGATTTAACTTTACCACTAGTTGTACGCTTAGAAGGTACAAATGTTGAGTTAGGTAAAAAAATCTTAAAAGACTCAGGATTAGCAATTGAACCAGCAGCAACAATGGCTGAAGGTGCACAAAAAATTGTTAAACTAGTCAAAGAAGCATAAGGAAAGGATGGGAGCACTAAGATGAGTGTATTTATAGATAAGAATACTAAAGTAATGGTACAAGGTATTACAGGGTCTACTGCCCTTTTCCATACAAAACAAATGCTTGATTATGGTACGAAAATAGTAGCAGGTGTGACGCCTGGTAAAGGTGGTCAAGTTGTTGAAGGCGTTCCTGTTTTCAACACTGTTGAAGAAGCTAAAAATGAAACCGGGGCAACGGTTTCAGTCATTTACGTTCCAGCACCATTTGCTGCAGACTCAATTTTAGAAGCAGCTGATGCAGACTTAGATATGGTTATTTGTATCACTGAACATATTCCTGTATTAGACATGGTTAAAGTTAAACGCTACTTACAAGGTAGAAAAACACGTTTAGTTGGTCCAAACTGTCCAGGTGTGATTACAGCAGATGAATGTAAAATTGGTATTATGCCTGGCTATATTCACAAAAAAGGTCATGTTGGTGTAGTATCTCGTTCAGGTACATTAACATATGAAGCAGTGCACCAATTGACTGAAGAAGGTATTGGTCAAACTACAGCTGTTGGTATTGGTGGAGACCCAGTCAACGGAACAAACTTTATTGATGTTTTAAAAGCATTCAATGAAGATGACGAAACGAAAGCAGTTGTTATGATTGGTGAAATCGGTGGTACGGCTGAAGAAGAAGCAGCTGAATGGATTAAAGCGAATATGACAAAACCAGTTGTAGGCTTTATCGGTGGACAAACAGCACCTCCTGGAAAACGTATGGGACATGCTGGTGCAATCATTTCAGGTGGTAAAGGTACTGCTGAAGAGAAAATTAAAACATTAAATAGTTGTGGTGTGAAAACAGCGGCAACACCTTCAGAAATTGGTTCAACATTAATTGAAGCTGCTAAAGAAGCAGGTATTTATGAAGCATTATTAACTGTTAATAAATAAAGTTAAAAGATGATATAAATGGCTATAGCCCATTCCATACTTTATAAAAGTATTGGAAATGGGCTATTTGTCGTGCGATGAATTTTAGTACACTTTTCATATTTTGGAAAGACAAGTTAATTATTTTACCTCCTACAATAGCTTTACAAAACAAAGAAAATTTTAATTAAAATATATAGCGCACTATGTTATAATGTTTGTATATTATTGTAAGGAGTGTTTCATCATGAATAAACAACAAAGTAAAGTACGCTATTCAATTAGAAAAGTTAGTATTGGAATTTTGTCAATTTCAATAGGTATGTTTTTGGCATTGGGTATGTCGAACAAAGCATATGCAGATGAAATTGATAAATCTAAAGATTTTACAAGAGGGTATGAGCAAAATGTATTCGCGAAATCAGAGTTAAATGCTAATAAAAATACGACAAAAGACAAAATAAAAAATGAAGGTGCTGTTAAAACATCGGACACAAGTTTAAAGTTAGACAACAAATCAGCAATTTCAAACGGAAATGAAATTAATCAAGATATAAAGATTTCAAATACTCCGAAAAACTCAAGCCAAGGTAACAATCTAGTTATTAATAACAATGAACCTACTAAAGAAATTAAAATTGCAAACTTGGAAGCTCAAAATTCTAATCAGAAGAAAACGAATAAAGTTACTAATAATTACTTTGGTTACTACAGTTTTAGAGAAGCTCCAAAAACACAAATCTATACTGTAAAAAAAGGAGACACACTTAGTGCTATAGCATTAAAATACAAAACTACAGTTTCAAATATTCAAAATACAAATAATATAGCAAATCCTAATTTAATATTTATTGGTCAAAAATTAAAAGTGCCAATGACACCATTAGTAGAACCAAAACCAAAAACAGTGTCTTCAAATAATAAAAGTAATAGTAATAGCAGTACATTAAATTATTTGAAAACATTAGAGAATAGAGGATGGGATTTCGACGGTAGTTATGGATGGCAATGTTTCGATTTAGTTAATGTATATTGGAATCATCTTTATGGTCATGGATTAAAAGGATATGGAGCTAAAGATATACCATATGCAAATAATTTTAATAGTGAAGCTAAAATTTATCACAACACACCAACTTTCAAAGCTGAACCTGGGGACTTAGTGGTTTTTAGTGGAAGATTTGGTGGAGGATATGGTCATACAGCTATTGTCTTAAATGGTGATTATGATGGAAAATTAATGAAGTTCCAAAGTTTAGATCAAAACTGGAATAATGGTGGATGGCGTAAAGCAGAGGTTGCACATAAAGTTGTTCATAATTATGAAAATGATATGATTTTTATTAGACCATTTAAAAAAGCATAATTTAAATCGAAGGCAGGACATTGAAATATGAAATTTTCAACTTTAAGTGAAGAAGAATTTACCAACTACACCAAAAAGCACTTCAAACATTATACACAGTCTATAGAATTATATAATTATAGAAATAAAATAAATCATGAAGCACATATTGTGGGAGTGAAGAATGATAAAAATGAAGTTATAGCTGCATGTTTATTAACAGAGGCACGAATTTTTAAATTCTACAAATATTTCTACTCTCATAGAGGTCCTTTACTTGATTATTTCGATGCTAAATTAGTTTGTTACTTTTTTAAAGAATTATCTAAATTCATTTATAAAAATAGAGGAGTATTTATTCTTGTTGATCCATATTTAATAGAGAATTTAAGAGATGCAAATGGTAGGATAATAAAGAATTATAATAATTCAGTGATAGTAAAGATGCTAGGGAAAATTGGGTATCTCCATCAAGGTTATACAACAGGATATTCAAATAAAAGTCAAATTAGGTGGATTTCTGTATTGGATTTAAAAGATAAAGATGAGAATCAACTTTTAAAAGAAATGGAATACCAAACTAGAAGAAATATAAAAAAGACTATTGAGATTGGTGTTAAGGTTGAAGATTTATCTATTGAAGAAACAAATCGATTTTATAAATTATTTCAAATGGCTGAAGAAAAACATGGTTTTCATTTCATGAATGAAGATTATTTTAAACGAATGCAAGAAATATATAAAGATAAGGCAATGTTAAAGATAGCTTGTATAAATCTTAATGAATATCAAGATAAATTAAAAATACAATTATTGAAAATCGAAAATGAAATGATGACTGTGAACAGAGCATTAAATGAAAATCCAAATTCTAAAAAAAATAAATCAAAATTAAATCAGTTAAATATGCAATTATCTAGTATTAATAATAGAATTAGTAAAACCGAAGAACTAATATTTGAAGATGGACCTGTTTTGGATTTAGCTGCTGCTTTATTTATATGTACTGATGATGAAGTTTATTATCTATCAAGTGGATCAAATCCGAAATATAATCAGTATATGGGTGCATATCATCTACAATGGCATATGATAAAATATGCAAAATCACATAATATTAATAGGTATAATTTTTATGGAATAACAGGCGTCTTTAGTAATGAGGCGGATGATTTTGGTGTTCAACAATTTAAAAAGGGTTTTAATGCACATGTTGAAGAATTAATTGGTGATTTCATCAAACCAGTAAGACCAATTCTATATAAATTTGCAAAACTTATTTATAAGGTTTAATTATAAAGTATGTTGGAAATTGAAATTTTAAATTCTTTCCAACATACTTTTCACTTTTTAAGTCAGTATTTTTACTCCTTAAAATAACATTACATCGACAATGTTTTTGTATTAGAAATGTAAAACAAAAATAGAATATGATTTTGTATGATTACAAAAAGGAGTTGATTTATTGATTAAACTATTTTTGCTTAAGTTATACTGGGCACACTTTTCGACTAAACAAATTCATCAATTTTTAATGGCATATCCTAATGTAATTAAAGAGGAGGGAAGAAAAAAAGATAGTTATTTATGTGAATGGGTGAATAGGGAAGAAAATGTTCATTTATTACGTAAATACTATGCTTTTATAAAACTTGATCATAACGATATTATTAAAGAACTGCAGAAATTAAAAGTAAGTTACATTACATATATGGATTCTGAATACCCAGTGCTATTAAAAGAAATATATCAATTTCCATTACTTCTTTTCTATAAAGGGAACATCAAATTAATAAATAATATGCATCATTTGGCAGTAGTAGGTGCAAGAGATTCTACAAGTTATACCCAACAGTCTTTAGAATTTTTATTATCAAATGATAAAAGCAAATATTTAACAATTGTTTCCGGCCTTGCTCAAGGAGCTGATGCAATGGCACATCAAATAGCTTTAAAATACAATCTCCCTACAATTGCAGTTTTAGCCTTTGGCCATCAAACACATTATCCCAAAAGTACATTAGCATTAAGAAATAAAATAGAAGAAAAAGGTTTAGTTATATCCGAATATCCACCACATACACCAATTGCTAAATATAGATTTCCTGAGCGCAATAGAATTATCAGCGGTTTGTCAAAAGGGGTTTTAATTACTGAGGCTAAGGAACAAAGTGGCAGTCACATCACGATAGATTTTGCATTAGAGCAAAATAGAAATGTTTATGTTTTACCTGGATCTATGTTTAATCCTATGACAAAAGGTAATTTATTACGTATCCAAGAAGGTGCTAAGGTAGTATTAAACGCTAATGATATATTTGAAGACTACTATATTTAAAACTAAAAATAATGAGTTGCTTCATATTTCTTTTGTTACCCTTTGTAATTTATTTTTTAATAAAATCTATAAAAAATAGACAGGGAAAATGATTTGTTTAGATATAAAACGTTGACAAAAGCAAAATTAAGCGTTTATCATTTATCTTTAGTAATTAGATTAGCGAGGGGGAAATGACATTGGCAGATAATTTAGTCATTGTTGAATCGCCTGCAAAAGCAAAAACCATTGAAAAGTATTTAGGTAAGAAATATAAAGTTATAGCTTCAATGGGACACGTCAGAGACTTACCAAGAAGTCAAATGGGTGTCGACACTGAAGATAATTACGAACCAAAATATATAACAATACGCGGAAAAGGTCCTGTTGTAAAAGAATTGAAAAAACATGCAAAAAAAGCGAAAAACATCTTTCTCGCAAGTGACCCCGACCGTGAAGGTGAAGCAATTGCTTGGCATTTATCAAAAATTTTAGAGCTTGAAGATTCTAAAGAAAATCGCGTTGTTTTCAACGAAATAACTAAAGACGCTGTTAAAGAAAGTTTTAAAAATCCTAGAGAAATTGAAATGAACTTAGTCGATGCACAACAAGCGCGTCGAATATTAGATAGATTGGTTGGCTATAACATCTCGCCAGTTCTATGGAAAAAAGTAAAAAAAGGTTTGTCAGCGGGTCGAGTTCAATCTGTTGCACTTCGTTTAGTCATTGACCGTGAAAATGAAATTCGAAACTTTAAACCAGAAGAATATTGGACTATTGAAGGAGAATTTAGATACAAAAAATCAAAATTCAATGCTAAATTCCTTCATTATAAAAATAAACCTTTTAAATTAAAAACGAAAAAAGATGTTGAGAAAATTACAGCTGCACTAGATGGAGATCAATTCGAAATTACAAACGTGACTAAAAAAGAAAAAACGCGTAATCCAGCAAACCCATTTACAACTTCTACATTACAACAAGAGGCGGCACGTAAATTAAACTTTAAAGCAAGAAAAACAATGATGGTCGCACAACAATTATATGAAGGTATAGATTTGAAAAAACAAGGTACGATTGGTTTAATAACATATATGAGAACCGATTCTACACGTATTTCAGATACTGCCAAAGCTGAAGCAAAACAGTATATAACTGATAAATACGGTGAATCTTACACTTCTAAACGTAAAGCATCAGGGAAACAAGGTGACCAAGATGCCCATGAGGCTATTAGACCTTCAAGTACTATGCGTACGCCAGATGATATGAAGTCATTTTTGACGAAAGACCAATACCGATTATACAAATTAATTTGGGAACGATTTGTTGCTAGTCAAATGGCTCCAGCAATACTTGATACAGTCTCATTAGACATAACACAAGGTGACATTAAATTTAGAGCGAATGGTCAAACAATCAAGTTTAAAGGATTTATGACACTTTATGTAGAAACTAAAGATGATAGTGATAGCGAAAAGGAAAATAAACTGCCTAAATTAGAGCAAGGTGATAAAGTCACAGCAACTCAAATTGAACCAGCTCAACACTATACACAACCACCTCCAAGATATACTGAGGCGAGATTAGTAAAAACACTAGAAGAATTGAAAATTGGGCGACCATCAACTTATGCACCGACAATAGATACGATTCAAAAGCGTAACTATGTCAAATTAGAAAGTAAGCGTTTTGTTCCTACTGAGTTGGGAGAAATAGTTCATGAACAAGTGAAAGAATACTTCCCAGAGATTATTGATGTGGAATTCACAGTGAATATGGAAACGTTACTTGATAAGATTGCAGAAGGCGACATTACATGGAGAAAAGTAATCGACGGTTTCTTTAGTAGCTTTAAACAAGATGTTGAACGTGCTGAAGAAGAGATGGAAAAGATTGAAATCAAAGATGAGCCAGCCGGTGAAGACTGTGAAGTTTGTGGTTCTCCTATGGTTATAAAAATGGGACGCTATGGTAAGTTCATGGCTTGCTCAAACTTCCCGGATTGTCGTAATACAAAAGCGATAGTTAAGTCTATTGGTGTTAAATGTCCAAAATGTAATGATGGTGACGTCGTAGAAAGAAAATCTAAAAAGAATCGTGTCTTTTATGGATGTTCGAAATATCCTGAATGCGACTTTATCTCTTGGGATAAGCCGATTGGAAGAGATTGTCCAAAATGTAACCAATATCTTGTTGAAAATAAAAAAGGCAAGACAACACAAGTAATATGTTCAAATTGCGATTATAAAGAGGCAGCGCAGAAATAATATTTTTATTTCCTAGATACATTTTAAGGTTGTTAAATAGAATCATTAGTGAATCTTATTTTAAAGATAGTAATGGATTAATCTAAATAAGTGCGGATAATATAAACATAACAACATAATTAAAAGACATAAATGACAATAAAAGGAGTATAGAAATGACTCAAACTGTAAATGTAATAGGTGCTGGTCTTGCCGGTTCAGAAGCGGCATATCAATTAGCTGAAAGAGGAATTAAAGTTAATCTAATAGAGATGAGACCTGTTAAACAAACACCAGCGCACCATACTGATAAATTTGCGGAACTTGTATGTTCCAATTCATTACGAGGAAATGCTTTAACTAATGGTGTGGGTGTTTTAAAAGAAGAAATGAGAAGATTGAATTCTATAATTATTGAAGCGGCTGATAAGGCACGAGTTCCAGCTGGTGGTGCATTAGCAGTTGATAGACACGATTTTTCAGGTTATATTACTGAAACACTTAAAAATCATGAAAATATCACAGTTATTAATGAAGAAATTAATGCCATTCCAGATGGATACACAATTATCGCAACAGGACCACTTACTACAGAAACCCTTGCGCAAGAAATAGTGGACATTACTGGTAAAGATCAACTTTATTTCTATGATGCGGCTGCTCCAATTATTGAAAAAGAATCTATTGATATGGATAAAGTTTACTTAAAGTCCCGTTATGATAAAGGTGAAGCTGCATATTTAAACTGTCCTATGACTGAGGATGAATTTAATCGCTTTTATGATGCAGTATTAGAAGCTGAAGTTGCGCCTGTAAATTCATTTGAAAAAGAAAAATATTTCGAGGGTTGTATGCCTTTTGAAGTAATGGCAGAACGCGGACGCAAGACATTACTATTTGGACCAATGAAACCAGTAGGATTAGAAGATCCAAAGACTGGGAAACGTCCTTATGCAGTGGTTCAATTAAGACAAGATGATGCTGCTGGCACACTCTACAATATTGTCGGCTTCCAAACGCATTTAAAATGGGGAGCTCAAAAAGAAGTTATTAAATTAATTCCAGGTTTAGAAAATGTTGATATTGTTAGATATGGTGTGATGCATAGAAATACCTTCATTAACTCACCGGACGTATTAAACGAGAAATATGAATTGATTTCACAACCAAACATACAGTTTGCGGGACAAATGACTGGTGTTGAAGGTTATGTAGAAAGCGCAGCTAGCGGCTTAGTTGCAGGTATCAATCTTGCGCATAAAATATTAGGCAAAGGTGAGGTAGTATTTCCTAGAGAAACGATGATTGGAAGTATGGCTTACTATATTTCTCATGCTAAAAATAATAAGAATTTCCAACCTATGAATGCTAACTTCGGGTTATTACCATCTTTAGAAACTAGAATTAAAGATAAAAAAGAACGCTATGAAGCACAAGCTAATAGAGCTTTGGATTACTTAGAAAATTTCAAAAAAACTTTATAAAATAGTTAGAAAGACTAGATATGCTATTCATTCTTAAGTCATCAACGAGTAAGTAATGACTTTCTAAATGGAAAATACTTATCCTAGTCTTTTTAATTTTGGAATTGTTACGTATTTCTGACAATTTAGAATTCGCATTCAAAAAATATCTAAATAAATAACACGCAATAAGTTGATTGATGTAACATGTAAGAGAATGTTTTAAATAAACTTTATTTAAAAGGCAATGAAATAATAAATGGCAAGGCTATTAATAAAGACTTTTAGTAATTAATTTAAAAAAGAGGTATTCTAATTAACAGGTTTTCCGATTAGTTACAATTATTTAATTCTCAAAAGATTTAGAATTGATTATCAAATTACTGTAAGCCCTTTGCTGTATATGCTACAATTCTTATTGATGGAGGGTAAATGTATTGAATCATATTCAAGAAGCGTTTTTAAATACATTGAAAGTTGAACGGAATTTTTCGGAACATACATTGAAATCATATCAAGATGACTTAATTCAGTTTAATCAATTTTTAGAACAAGAACATTTACAGTTGAAAACTTTTGAATACAGAGATGCTAGAAATTATTTGAGCTATTTATATTCAAATCATTTGAAAAGAACATCTGTTTCTCGTAAAATCTCAACGTTAAGAACTTTCTATGAATATTGGATGACGCTTGATGAGAACATTATTAATCCATTTGTTCAATTAGTACATCCGAAAAAAGAAAAATATCTTCCGCAATTCTTTTACGAAGAAGAAATGGAAGCGTTATTTAAAACTGTAGAAGAGGACACTTCAAAAAGTTTACGGGATCGAGTTATTCTTGAATTGTTATATGCTACAGGTATCCGTGTTTCGGAATTAGTTAATATTAAAAAACAAGATATAGATTTTTACGCGAATGGTGTTACCGTATTAGGAAAAGGGAGCAAAGAGCGCTTTGTACCGTTTGGTGCTTATTGTAGACAAAACATCGAAAATTATTTAGAACATTTCAAACCAATTCAGTCATGCAATCATGATTTTCTTATTGTAAATATGAAGGGTGAAGCAATCACTGAACGCGGTGTACGATATGTTTTAAATGATATTGTTAAACGAACAGCAGGCGTAAGTGAGATTCATCCCCACAAGCTCAGACATACATTTGCAACGCATTTATTGAATCAAGGTGCAGACCTAAGAACAGTACAATCGTTATTAGGTCATGTTAATTTGTCAACAACTGGTAAATATACACACGTATCTAACCAACAATTAAGAAAAGTGTATCTAAATGCACATCCTCGAGCGAAAAAGGAGAATGAAACATGAGTAATACAACATTACATGCAACAACAATTTATGCTGTAAGACATAATGGGAAAGCAGCTATGGCTGGAGATGGGCAAGTAACGCTTGGTCAACAAGTCATCATGAAACAAACGGCAAGAAAAGTGCGACGTTTATATGAAGGTAAAGTGTTAGCTGGTTTCGCAGGTAGTGTAGCAGATGCGTTTACGTTATTTGAAAAATTCGAAACAAAATTACAACAGTTTAGTGGTAACTTAGAAAGAGCTGCTGTTGAATTGGCACAAGAATGGCGAGGCGATAAACAATTACGTCAATTAGAAGCTATGCTAATTGTAATGGATAAAGATGCTATTTTAGTTGTCAGTGGAACTGGCGAAGTTATTGCCCCAGATGATGACCTTATCGCTATTGGATCAGGAGGCAACTACGCATTAAGCGCAGGACGTGCATTGAAACGCCATGCATCGCATTTGTCTGCTGAAGAAATGGCATATGAGAGCTTGAAAGTAGCGGCTGATATTTGTGTCTTTACCAACGATAATATTGTTGTTGAAACACTATAATAATCAGAGCACGATAAATAATTACGAGCAATTAATTTTAGTTAAAAGACGGAGGAATGAAATTAATGGATACAGCTGGAATAAGATTAACTCCAAAAGAAATCGTATCTAAATTAAATGAATACATCGTTGGACAAAATGATGCTAAACGTAAAGTGGCAATTGCCTTACGTAATCGATACAGAAGAAGTTTATTAGATGAGGAATCAAAGCAAGAAATTTCACCTAAAAATATTTTGATGATTGGACCAACTGGCGTTGGTAAAACTGAAATTGCAAGAAGAATGGCCAAAGTTGTCGGCGCGCCATTTATAAAAGTAGAAGCTACTAAATTTACTGAGGTAGGTTATGTAGGACGAGATGTTGAAAGTATGGTTAGAGATCTTGTTGATGTTTCAGTAAGATTAGTCAAGGCACAGAAAAAATCATTGGTACAAGATGAAGCAACAGCTAAGGCCAATGAAAAACTTGTTAAGTTATTAGTTCCAAGTATGAAAAAGAAAGCGTCTCAAACGAATAATCCTTTAGAGTCACTTTTCGGAGGTGCAATTCCAAATTTCGGACAAAATAACGAAGATGAAGAAGAACCACCTACTGAGGAAATTAAAACAAAACGTTCTGAAATTAAGAGACAGCTAGAAGAAGGCAAACTTGAAAAAGAAAAGGTAAGAATTAAAGTCGAACAAGATCCTGGTGCTTTAGGTATGCTAGGTACAAATCAAAATCAGCAAATGCAAGAGATGATGAATCAATTAATGCCTAAAAAGAAAGTTGAGCGAGAAGTTGCTGTTGAGACGGCAAGGAAAATCTTAGCTGATAGTTATGCGGATGAACTAATTGATCAAGAAAGCGCTAACCAAGAAGCGCTTGAATTAGCAGAACAAATGGGTATCATCTTTATAGATGAAATCGACAAAGTTGCGACGAATAATCATAATAGTGGTCAAGATGTCTCAAGACAAGGTGTTCAAAGAGATATTTTACCTATACTTGAAGGTAGCGTTATTCAAACCAAATATGGTACTGTGAATACTGAACATATGCTGTTTATAGGTGCTGGAGCTTTCCATGTATCTAAGCCGAGTGACTTGATACCAGAATTGCAAGGTCGTTTTCCGATTAGAGTTGAACTTGATAGTTTATCGGTAGAAGATTTTGTAAGAATTTTGACAGAACCAAAATTGTCATTAATTAAACAATATGAAGCATTGCTTCAAACAGAAGAAGTTACTGTAAACTTTACCGATGAAGCAATTACTCGTTTAGCTGAGATTGCTTATCAAGTAAATCAAGATACAGACAACATTGGTGCACGTCGACTTCATACAATTTTAGAAAAGATGTTAGAAGATTTATCATTCGAAGCACCAAGTATGCCGAATGCAGTTGTAGATATTACCCCACAATATGTTGATGATAAATTAAAATCAATTTCAACAAATAAAGATTTAAGTGCATTTATTCTATAAAAATATACAAAAGGAGAAAAATTCATGAGCTTATTATCTAAAACGAGAGAGTTAAACACGTTACTTCAAAAACACAAAGGTATTGCGGTTGATTTTAAAGATGTAGCACAAACGATTAGTAGCGTAACTGTAACAAATGTATTTATTGTATCGCGTCGAGGTAAAATTTTAGGGTCGAGTCTAAATGAATTATTAAAAAGTCAAAGAATTATTCAAATGTTGGAAGAAAGACATATCCCAAGTGAATATACAGAACGATTAATGGAAGTTAAACAAACAGAATCAAATATTGATATCGACAATGTATTAACAGTTTTTCCACCTGAAAACAGAGAATTATTCATAGATAGTCGTACAACTATCTTCCCAATTTTAGGTGGAGGAGAAAGATTAGGTACATTAGTACTTGGTCGAGTACATGATGATTTTAATGAAAATGATTTGGTACTAGGTGAATATGCTGCTACAGTTATTGGTATGGAAATCTTACGTGAGAAGCATAGTGAAGTAGAAAAAGAAGCGCGCGATAAAGCTGCTATTACAATGGCAATTAATTCATTATCTTATTCTGAAAAAGAAGCGATTGAACATATCTTTGAAGAACTTGGCGGTACGGAAGGCCTATTAATCGCATCAAAAGTTGCAGATAGAGTTGGTATTACTAGATCTGTAATTGTAAATGCACTACGTAAATTAGAAAGTGCTGGTGTAATTGAATCACGTTCTTTAGGAATGAAAGGTACTTTCATTAAAGTTAAAAAAGAAAAATTCTTAGATGAATTAGAAAAAAGTAAATAAGTCGATGAGTCTGGGACATAATTCAATGTCCTAGTCGTGACGATGTTATCTTGGCGGTAGTCAACGAAATGACTTTGATGATTATGTTGAAGTCATTTCTTTATTTTTGTCTAATTTTCAATCAAATTGATATTCCACATTAACATGATAGAATTACCTTTAAATTTATGAAAAAATTCTTGAAAAACATTTGCTTTAGACACGGCATTATGTTATATTTATTTTCGGCTATAAAGCCAATACACACATATCAAACGTGATTGTGTAAAGGGTGCAATATTTGTATATTGTCTTTACAATAGTTTGCTATGGAGGTAATTAACCAATAGGAGGAATTTATAATGGCAGTAATTTCAATGAAACAATTACTAGAAGCGGGTGTTCACTTCGGTCACCAAACACGTCGTTGGAACCCAAAAATGAAAAAATATATCTTCACTGAGAGAAATGGTATTTATATCATCGACTTACAAAAAACAGTGAAAAAAGTAGACGAGGCATACAACTTCTTGAAACAAGTTTCAGAAGATGGTGGACAAGTCTTATTCGTAGGAACTAAAAAACAAGCACAAGAATCAGTTAAATCTGAAGCAGAACGTGCTGGTCAATTCTACATTAACCAAAGATGGTTAGGTGGATTATTAACTAACTATAAAACGATCTCAAAACGAATCAAACGTATTTCTGAAATTGAAAAAATGGAAGAAGATGGTTTATTCGAAGTATTACCTAAAAAAGAAGTAGTAGAACTTAAAAAAGAATACGACCGTTTAATCAAATTCTTAGGCGGAATTCGTGATATGAAATCAATGCCTCAAGCATTATTCGTAGTTGACCCACGTAAAGAGCGTAATGCAATTGCTGAAGCTCGTAAATTAAATATTCCTATCGTAGGTATCGTTGACACTAACTGTGATCCTGACGAAATTGACTACGTTATCCCAGCAAACGACGATGCTATCCGTGCGGTTAAATTATTAACTGCTAAAATGGCAGATGCAATCTTAGAAGGTCAACAAGGCGTTTCTAATGAAGAAGTAGCTGCAGAACAAAACATCGATTTAGATGAAAAAGAAAAATCAGAAGAAACAGAAGCAACTGAAGAATAATCAACTGTTGAATCTGACTTAGATATAGTTTAAATGGGTGATAAGATATTAATGCTTATCACCTTTTTTAAAAAGAAAATCGAGGCAAATTACAAATATTCAATTAGAGTATTAGCAATCTTGCCTATAATAATGCTAAAATCATAATATATAAAATGATAACTTATTGGAGGAATAATGAATGGCAACTATTTCAGCAAAACTTGTTAAAGAATTACGTGAAAAAACTGGCGCGGGTATGATGGATTGTAAAAAAGCGCTAACTGAAACTGATGGTGACATCGATAAAGCGATTGATTACCTACGTGAAAAAGGTATTGCTAAAGCAGCTAAAAAAGCAGACCGTATTGCGGCTGAAGGTTTAGTACATGTAGAAACTAAAGGTAACGACGCAGTTATCGTTGAAATCAACTCTGAAACAGACTTTGTTGCTCGTAACGAAGGATTCCAAGAGTTAGTTAAAGAAATCGCTAATCAAGTATTAGATACAAAAGCTGAAACTGTTGAAGCTTTAATGGAAACAACTTTACCAAATGGTAAATCAGTTGATGAAAGAATTAAAGAAGCAATTTCAACAATCGGTGAAAAATTAAGTGTTCGTCGTTTTGCTATCAGAACTAAAACTGATAACGATGCTTTCGGCGCTTACTTACACATGGGTGGACGCATTGGTGTATTAACAGTTGTTGAAGGTTCAACTGACGAAGAAGCAGCAAGAGACGTTGCTATGCATATCGCTGCAATCAACCCTAAATATGTTTCTTCTGAACAAGTTAGCGAAGAAGAAATCAACCACGAAAGAGAAGTTTTAAAACAACAAGCATTAAATGAAGGTAAACCAGAAAACATCGTTGAAAAAATGGTGGAAGGACGTTTACGTAAATACTTACAAGAAATTTGTGCTGTAGATCAAGACTTCGTTAAAAACCCTGATGTAACAGTTGAAGCTTTCTTAAAAACAAAAGGTGGAAAACTTGTTGACTTCGTACGCTATGAAGTAGGCGAAGGTATGGAAAAACGCGAAGAAAACTTTGCGGATGAAGTTAAAGGACAAATGAAATAATCTGTCATAAAGTAAAACAAGGAAGAAGACACCTTTAATGTTGCTTTATTAAAATGTAAATCATTCTAATAAAACGACAACTGTGTCTTCTTTACTTGTATATGTTACATATATTCACGATAGAGAGGATAAGAAAATGGCTCAAATTTCTAAATATAAACGTGTAGTTTTGAAACTAAGTGGTGAAGCGTTAGCTGGAGAAAAAGGATTTGGCATAAATCCAGTAATTATTAAAAGTGTTGCTGAGCAAGTGGCTGAAGTTGCTAAAATGGACTGTGAAATCGCAGTAATCGTTGGTGGCGGAAACATTTGGAGAGGTAAAACAGGTAGTGACTTAGGTATGGACCGTGGAACTGCTGATTACATGGGTATGCTTGCAACTGTAATGAATGCCTTAGCATTACAAGATAGTTTAGAACAATTGGATTGTGATACACGAGTATTAACATCTATTGAAATGAAGCAAGTGGCTGAACCTTATATTCGTCGTCGTGCAATTAGACACTTAGAAAAGAAACGCGTAGTTATTTTTGCTGCAGGTATTGGAAACCCATACTTCTCTACAGATACTACAGCGGCATTACGTGCTGCAGAAGTTGAAGCAGATGTTATTTTAATGGGCAAAAATAATGTAGATGGTGTATATTCTGCAGATCCTAAAGTAAACAAAGATGCGGTAAAATATGAACATTTAACGCATATTCAAATGCTTCAAGAAGGTTTACAAGTAATGGATTCAACAGCATCCTCATTCTGTATGGATAATAACATTCCGTTAACTGTTTTCTCTATTATGGAAGAAGGAAATATTAAACGTGCTGTTATGGGTGAAAAGATAGGTACGTTAATTACAAAATAAATTTAGAGGTGTAAAATAATGAGTGACATTATTAATGAAACTAAATCAAGAATGCAAAAATCAATCGAAAGCTTATCACGTGAATTAGCTAATATCAGTGCAGGAAGAGCTAATTCAAATTTATTAAACGGCGTAACAGTTGATTACTATGGTGCACCAACACCTGTACAACAATTAGCAAGCATCAATGTTCCAGAAGCACGTTTACTTGTTATTTCTCCATACGACAAAACTTCTGTAGCTGACATCGAAAAAGCGATAATAGCGGCTAACTTAGGTGTCAACCCAACAAGTGATGGTGAAGTGATACGTATTGCAGTACCTGCCTTAACAGAAGAGCGTAGAAAAGAGCGCGTTAAAGATGTTAAGAAAATTGGTGAAGAAGCTAAAGTATCTGTTCGAAATATTCGTCGTGATATGAATGATCAGTTGAAAAAAGATGAAAAAAATGGCGACATTACTGAAGATGAGTTGAGAAGTGGTACTGAAGATGTTCAGAAAGCAACAGACAATTCAATAAAAGAAATTGATCAAATGATTGCTGATAAAGAAAAAGATATTATGTCAGTATAAAACTAATATACAATGACATATTAAAATGCCAGTATTAAACGATAATGTAACATTTAAAATGGGCATGTTTAATTAAATCAAAGATGCATGTGATGATTTAAATTCACAATGAGCATAAAAATGGTGTTTAAACAAGTTAATTAAACATATACTTTATAAATAATAGGCATTAGGTATATTGCTATAATAAAGTTATGTAATTTTTAACCTCAGTATGTATGTCACATTTCTGGTGTAAACTGTACCGAGTCAGACTTTGGTACAGTTTTTTTATTTGCTTATTCAATGCATTAAATGAGTATGATAAAATGATAATGATTGTTTAGTAACTTATACTATATGACAGAGATGATCAGGCTCGGAGGAAAGACCATGTTTAAAAAGCTAATAAATAAAAAGAACACTATAAATAATTATAATGAAGAATTAGACTCGTCTAATATACCTGAACATATCGCTATTATTATGGATGGTAATGGGCGATGGGCTAAGAAGCGAAAAATGCCTAGAATTAAAGGTCATTACGAAGGTATGCAAACAATAAAAAAAATTACTAGGGTAGCTAGTGATATTGGTGTTAAGTACTTAACTTTATACGCCTTTTCCACTGAAAATTGGTCAAGACCTGAAAGTGAAGTAAATTATATTATGAATTTGCCTGTCAATTTCTTAAAGACATTCTTACCGGAACTAATTGAAAAAAATGTCAAAGTTGAAACAATTGGATTTACTGATAAGTTGCCAAAATCAACGATAGAAGCAATTAATAATGCTAAAGAAAAGACAGCTAATAATACCGGCTTAAAATTAATATTTGCAATTAATTATGGTGGCAGAGCAGAACTTGTTCATAGTATTAAAAATATGTTTGACGAGCTTCATCAACAAGGTTTAAATAGTGATATCATAGATGAAACATATATAAACAATCATTTAATGACAAAAGACTATCCTGATCCAGAGTTGTTAATTCGTACTTCAGGAGAACAAAGAATAAGTAATTTCTTGATTTGGCAAGTTTCGTATAGTGAATTTATCTTTAATCAAAAATTATGGCCTGACTTTGACGAAGATGAATTAATTAAATGTATAAAAATTTATCAGTCACGTCAAAGACGCTTTGGCGGATTGAGTGAGGAGTAGTATAGTATGAAAGTTAGAACGCTGACAGCTATTATTGCCTTAATCGTATTCTTGCCTATCTTGTTAAAAGGCGGCCTTGTGTTAATGATATTTGCTAATATATTAGCATTGATTGCATTAAAAGAATTGTTGAATATGAATATGATTAAATTTGTTTCAGTTCCTGGTTTAATTAGTGCAGTTGGTCTTATCATCATTATGTTGCCACAACATGCAGGGCCATGGGTACAAGTAATTCAATTAAAAAGTTTAATTGCAATGAGCTTTATTGTATTAAGTTATACTGTCTTATCTAAAAACAGATTTAGTTTTATGGATGCTGCATTTTGCTTAATGTCTGTGGCTTATGTAGGCATTGGTTTTATGTTCTTTTATGAAACGAGATCAGAAGGATTACATTACATATTATATGCCTTTTTAATTGTTTGGCTTACAGATACAGGGGCTTACTTGTTTGGTAAAATGATGGGTAAACATAAGCTTTGGCCAGTAATAAGTCCGAATAAAACAATCGAAGGATTCATAGGTGGCTTGTTCTGTAGTTTGATAGTACCACTTGCAATGTTATATTTTGTAGATTTCAATATGAATGTATGGATATTACTTGGAGTGACATTGATTTTAAGTTTATTTGGTCAATTAGGTGATTTAGTGGAATCAGGATTTAAGCGTCATTTCGGCGTTAAAGACTCAGGTCGTATACTACCTGGACACGGTGGTATTTTAGACCGATTTGACAGCTTTATGTTTGTGTTACCATTATTAAATATTTTATTAATACAATCTTAATGCTGAGAACAAATCAATAAACGTAAAGAGGAGTTGCTGAGATATTTTAATGAATCTCAGAACTCCTTTTGAAAATTATACGCAATATTAACTTTGAAAATTAGACGTTATATTTTGTGATTTGTCAGTATCATATTATAATGACTTATGTTACGTATACAGCAATCATTTTTAAAATAAAAGAAATTTATAAACAATCGAGGTGTAGCGAGTGAGCTATTTAGTTACAATAATTGCATTTATTATTGTTTTTGGTGTACTAGTAACTGTTCATGAATATGGCCATATGTTTTTTGCGAAAAGAGCAGGCATTATGTGTCCAGAATTTGCGATCGGTATGGGACCGAAAATTTTTAGTTTTAGAAAAAACGAAACACTTTACACTATTAGGTTATTGCCTGTTGGTGGATATGTTCGTATGGCAGGAGATGGCTTAGAAGAGCCACCAGTCGAGCCCGGTATGAACGTTAAAATTAAACTGAATGAAGAAAATGAAATAACACATATCATATTAGATGATCATCATAAGTTTCAACAAATTGAAGCAATCGAAGTTAAAAAATGTGATTTTAAGGATGACTTATTCATAGAAGGTATCACTGCTTATGATAATGAAAGACATCATTTTAAAATTGCTAGAAAGTCTTTCTTTGTTGAAAATGGTAGCTTAGTTCAAATTGCTCCGAGAGACAGACAATTTGCACATAAAAAGCCATGGCCGAAATTTTTAACATTATTTGCGGGACCGTTATTTAACTTTATATTAGCTTTAGTCCTATTTATTGGTCTTGCATATTATCAAGGCACGCCTACGTCTACTGTAGAACAAGTCGCAGATAAGTATCCAGCTCAACAAGCAGGATTACAAAAAGGTGATAAGATCGTCCAAATTGGCAAATATAAAATATCTGAATTTGATGATGTTGATAAGGCGTTAGATAAAGTTAAAGATAATAAGACGACTGTTAAATTTGAACGTGATGGTAAAACAAAGTCAGTTGAATTAACACCTAAAAAGACTGAAAGAAAACTGACTAAAGTAAGTTCAGAGACGAAGTATGTTCTCGGATTCCAACCAGCGAGTGAACGTACGCTCTTCAAACCAATTGTATATGGATTTGAAAGCTTTTTGAAAGGTAGTACACTAATTTTTACAGCTGTAGTCGGTATGTTGGCTAGTATATTTACGGGCGGATTCTCATTTGATATGTTAAATGGTCCGGTTGGTATTTATCATAACGTCGACTCAGTTGTTAAAGCGGGTATCATTAGCTTAATTGGTTACACTGCGTTATTAAGTGTAAACTTAGGTATTATGAATTTAATTCCTATTCCTGCACTAGACGGTGGTCGTATTTTATTTGTTATATATGAAGCGATTTTCAGAAAACCAGTTAATAAAAAAGCGGAAACAACGATTATTGCTATTGGTGCCATTTTCATGGTCGTTATTATGATATTAGTAACGTGGAATGATATTCGACGATATTTCTTATAATTTAGGAGGATAAATAATTATGAAGCAATCCAAAGTTTTTATACCAACGATGCGTGATGTGCCATCAGAAGCAGAAGCACAAAGTCATCGTTTATTATTGAAATCGGGTTTGATAAAACAAAGTACAAGTGGGATTTATAGTTATTTACCGCTAGCAACACGTGTGTTAAATAATATTACTGCAATTGTGCGACAAGAAATGGAACGTATCGATTCTGTTGAAATTTTAATGCCAGCGTTACAACAAGCTGAATTATGGGAAGAATCAGGACGTTGGGGTGCATATGGCCCAGAATTAATGCGTTTACAAGATAGACATGGAAGACAATTTGCATTAGGTCCAACACATGAAGAATTAGTTACATCAATAGTAAGAAATGAATTGAAATCATACAAACAATTACCGATGACATTATTCCAAATTCAATCTAAATTCCGTGATGAAAAGAGACCACGTTTTGGTTTACTTCGTGGGCGTGAATTTATTATGAAAGATGCGTATTCATTCCATGCTGACGAGGCATCATTAGATCAAACGTATCAAGATATGTATCAAGCGTATAGCCGTATTTTTGAGAGAGTTGGCATTAACGCAAGACCAGTAGTTGCAGATTCAGGTGCTATAGGCGGTAGCCATACACATGAATTTATGGCATTAAGTGCTATCGGTGAGGATACAATCGTTTACAGTAAAGAAAGTGACTATGCTGCTAATATCGAAAAAGCAGAAGTCGTTTACGAACCAAATCATAAGTATTCTACTGTGCAACCTTTAGAAAAAATTGAAACACCAAATGTTAAGACTGCACAAGAATTGGCAGACTTCTTAGGTAGACCAGTAGATGAAATCGTTAAAACGATGATTTTCAAAGTTGATGGCGAATATATTATGGTTTTAGTGCGTGGCCATCATGAAATTAATGACATTAAATTAAAATCTTATTTCGGCACAGATAATATTGAATTAGCAACACAAGACGAAATTGTTAATTTAGTTGGTGCAAATCCGGGTTCACTAGGTCCTGTTATTGATAAAGAAATCAAAATTTATGCAGATAATTTTGTGCAAGATTTAAATAATTTAGTTGTCGGTGCTAACGAAGATGGCTATCACTTAATTAATGTAAATGTAGGTAGAGACTTCAACGTTGATGAATATGGCGATTTCCGTTTTATTTTAGAAGGCGAAAAGTTAAGTGATGGTTCAGGCGTTGCACATTTTGCTGAAGGTATTGAAGTTGGTCAAGTATTCAAATTGGGTACTAAGTATTCAGAATCAATGAATGCTACATTCTTAGATAACCAAGGAAAAGCCCAACCTTTAATTATGGGTTGTTACGGTATTGGAATTTCTAGAACGCTGAGTGCGATTGTTGAACAAAATCACGATGATAATGGAATTGTTTGGCCTAAATCAGTTACTCCATTTGATTTACATTTAATTTCTATTAATCCTAAGAAAGATGATCAACGAGAACTAGCGGATGCACTATATGCTGAATTTAATACTAAATTTGATGTGTTGTACGATGATCGTCAGGAACGTGCGGGTGTCAAATTTAATGATGCCGATTTAATTGGTTTACCACTGCGAATTGTTGTTGGTAAACGTGCATCGGAAGGTATTGTAGAAGTTAAAGAACGTTTAACAGGTGATAGCGAAGAAGTTCACATTGATGACTTAATGACTGTCATTACAAATAAATATGATAACTTAAAATAATTAAGATCGAATGAATTATAAGAGTAGGAAAAAGCTGAAAGAAATCAGATGCTTATGTCCTGCTCTTATTATTTTTGATATAATGATTATTCGATGAAAAATGACTGAAGACATAGTATAATTAAAGATAAATTTGTTTTAACAATATTATGATTAGCCAAATATAAAGCATTTAATTTTCTATCATTACTATGCCTACATAATCTAAATATTGTTCGAACACGTAAAAGTAATTTCTATTTAAGGTGGTAATTGTCTTGGCAATGACAGAGCAACAAAAATTTAAAGTGCTTGCTGATCAAATTAAAATTTCAAATCAATTAGATGCTGAAATTTTAAATTCAGGTGAACTGACACGTATAGATGTTTCTAACAAAAACAGAACATGGGAATTTCATATTACATTACCACAATTCTTAGCTCATGAAGATTATTTATTATTTATAAATGCAATAGAGCAAGAGTTTAAAGATATCGCCAACGTTACATGTCGTTTTACGGTAACAAATGGCACGAATCAAGATGAACATGCAATTAAATACTTTGGACACTGTATTGACCAAACAGCTTTATCTCCAAAAGTTAAAGGTCAATTGAAACAGAAAAAGCTTATTATGTCTGGAAAAGTATTAAAAGTAATGGTATCAAATGACATTGAACGTAATCATTTTGATAAGGCATGCAATGGAAGTCTTATCAAAGCGTTTAGAAATTGTGGTTTTGATATCGATAAAATCATCTTCGAAACAAATGATAATGATCAAGAACAAAACTTAGCTTCTTTAGAAGCACATATTCAAGAAGAAGACGAACAAAGTGCACGATTGGCAACAGAGAAACTTGAAAAAATGAAAGCTGAAAAAGCGAAACAACAAGATAACAACGAAAGTGCTGTTGATAAGTGTCAAATTGGTAAGCCGATTCAAATTGAAAATATTAAACCAATTGAATCTATTATTGAGGAAGAGTTTAAAGTTGCAATAGAGGGTGTCATTTTTGATATAAACTTAAAAGAACTTAAAAGTGGTCGCCATATCGTAGAAATTAAAGTGACTGACTATACGGACTCTTTAGTTTTAAAAATGTTTACTCGTAAAAACAAAGATGATTTAGAACATTTTAAAGCGCTAAGTGTTGGTAAATGGGTTAGGGCTCAAGGTCGTATTGAAGAAGATACATTTATTAGAGATTTAGTTATGATGATGTCTGATATTGAAGAGATTAAAAAAGCGACAAAAAAAGATAAGGCTGAAGAAAAGCGTGTAGAATTCCACTTGCATACTGCAATGAGCCAAATGGATGGTATACCCAATATTGGTGCGTATGTTAAACAGGCAGCAGACTGGGGACATCCAGCCATTGCGGTTACAGACCATAATGTTGTGCAAGCATTTCCAGATGCTCACGCAGCAGCGGAAAAACATGGCATTAAAATGATATACGGTATGGAAGGTATGTTAGTTGATGATGGTGTTCCGATTGCATACAAACCACAAGATGTCGTATTAAAAGATGCTACTTATGTTGTGTTCGACGTTGAGACAACTGGTTTATCAAATCAGTATGATAAAATCATCGAGCTTGCAGCTGTGAAAGTTCATAACGGTGAAATCATCGATAAGTTTGAAAGGTTTAGTAATCCGCATGAACGATTATCGGAAACGATTATCAATTTGACGCATATTACTGATGATATGTTAGTAGATGCCCCTGAGATTGAAGAAGTACTTACAGAGTTTAAAGAATGGGTTGGCGATGCGATATTCGTAGCGCATAATGCTTCGTTTGATATGGGCTTTATCGATACGGGATATGAACGTCTTGGGTTTGGACCATCAACGAATGGTGTTATCGATACTTTAGAATTATCTCGTACGATTAATACTGAATATGGTAAACATGGTTTGAATTTCTTAGCTAAAAAATATGGCGTAGAATTAACGCAACATCACCGTGCCATTTATGATACAGAAGCAACAGCTTACATTTTCATAAAAATGGTTCAACAAATGAAAGAATTAGGCGTATTAAATCATAACGAAATCAACAAAAAACTCAGTAATGAAGATGCATATAAACGTGCAAGACCTAGTCATGTCACATTAATTGTACAAAACCAACAAGGTCTTAAAAATCTATTTAAAATTGTAAGTGCATCATTGGTGAAGTATTTCTACCGTACACCTCGAATTCCACGTTCATTGTTAGATGAATATCGTGAGGGATTATTGGTAGGTACAGCGTGTGATGAAGGTGAATTATTTACGGCAGTTATGCAGAAGGACCAGAGCCAAGTTGAAAAAATTGCCAAATATTATGATTTTATTGAAATTCAACCACCGGCACTTTATCAAGATTTAATTGATAGAGAGCTTATTAGAGATACTGAAACATTACATGAAATTTATCAACGTTTAATACATGCAGGTGACACAGCGGGTATACCTGTTATTGCGACAGGAAATGCACACTATTTGTTTGAACATGATGGTATCGCACGTAAAATTTTAATAGCATCACAACCCGGCAATCCACTTAATCGCTCAACTTTACCGGAAGCACATTTTAGAACTACAGATGAAATGTTAAACGAGTTTCATTTTTTAGGTGAAGAAAAAGCGCATGAAATTGTTGTGAAAAATACAAACGAATTAGCAGATCGAATTGAACGTGTTGTTCCTATTAAAGATGAATTATACACACCGCGTATGGAAGGTGCTAACGAAGAAATTAGAGAACTAAGTTATGCAAATGCGCGTAAACTGTATGGTGAAGACCTGCCTCAAATCGTAATTGATCGATTAGAAAAAGAATTAAAAAGTATTATCGGTAATGGATTTGCGGTAATTTACTTAATTTCGCAACGTTTAGTTAAAAAATCATTAGATGATGGATACTTAGTTGGTTCCCGTGGTTCAGTAGGTTCTAGTTTTGTAGCGACAATGACTGAGATTACTGAAGTAAACCCGTTACCGCCACACTATATTTGTCCGAACTGTAAAACGAGTGAATTTTTCAATGATGGTTCAGTAGGATCAGGATTTGATTTACCTGATAAGACGTGTGAAACTTGTGGAGCGCCACTTATTAAAGAAGGACAAGATATTCCGTTTGAAACATTTTTAGGATTTAAGGGAGATAAAGTTCCTGATATCGACTTAAACTTTAGTGGTGAATATCAACCGAATGCCCATAACTACACAAAAGTATTATTTGGTGAGGATAAAGTATTCCGTGCAGGTACAATTGGTACTGTTGCTGAAAAGACTGCTTTTGGTTATGTTAAAGGTTATTTGAATGATCAAGGCATCCACAAAAGAGGTGCTGAAATAGATCGACTCGTTAAAGGATGTACAGGTGTTAAACGTACAACTGGACAGCATCCAGGGGGTATTATTGTAGTACCTGATTACATGGATATTTATGATTTTACGCCGATACAATATCCTGCCGATGATCAAAATTCAGCATGGATGACGACACATTTTGATTTCCATTCTATTCATGATAATGTATTAAAACTTGATATACTTGGACACGATGATCCAACAATGATTCGTATGCTTCAAGATTTATCGGGCATTGATCCAAAAACGATACCTGTAGATGACAAAGAAGTCATGCAAATATTTAGTACACCTGAAAGTTTAGGTGTTACTGAAGATGAAATTTTATGTAAAACAGGTACGTTTGGGGTTCCAGAATTCGGTACAGGGTTCGTGCGTCAAATGTTAGAAGATACAAAGCCAACAACATTTTCTGAATTAGTTCAAATCTCAGGATTATCTCATGGTACAGATGTGTGGTTAGGCAATGCTCAAGAATTAATTAAAACCGGTATATGTGATTTATCAAGTGTAATTGGTTGTCGTGATGATATCATGGTTTATTTAATGTATGCTGGTTTAGAACCATCAATGGCTTTTAAAATAATGGAGTCAGTACGTAAAGGTAAAGGTTTAACTGAAGAAATGATTGAAACGATGAAAGAAAATGAAGTGCCGGATTGGTATTTAGATTCATGTCTTAAAATTAAGTACATGTTCCCTAAAGCCCATGCAGCAGCATACGTTTTAATGGCAGTACGTATCGCATATTTCAAAGTACATCATCCACTTTATTACTATGCATCTTACTTTACAATTCGTGCGTCAGACTTTGATTTAATCACGATGATTAAAGATAAAACAAGCATTCGAAATACTGTAAAAGACATGTATTCTCGCTATATGGATCTAGGTAAAAAAGAAAAAGACGTATTAACAGTCTTGGAAATTATGAATGAAATGGCGCATCGAGGTTATCGCATGCAACCGATTAGTTTAGAAAAGAGTCAGGCGTTCGAATTTATCATTGAAGGCGATACACTTATTCCGCCGTTCATATCAGTGCCTGGGCTTGGCGAAAACGTTGCGAAACGAATTGTTGAAGCTCGTGACGATGGCCCATTTTTATCAAAAGAAGATTTAAACAAAAAAGCTGGATTATCTCAGAAAATTATTGAGTATTTAGATGAGTTAGGCTCATTACCGAATTTACCAGATAAAGCTCAACTTTCGATATTTGATATGTAAAATGAAATAATCAAGGTATTTATTTAATGCGTATGGCGTAGTTAAAGAAATACAAAATTGTTGCTGGACATAAAATTATGCCTGTATTTCTTTTCAACGTCTTACGAGTCTATTCGAATGTAATGGTGAAATAAATGAACAAACTTTTACAAGAATCTCTGATTAATAGTGAAGTCATTTGTTTCAAGCATAAACTTATGCTATAATTAAGTTGCTTAAAAATTAGTGAACTCAGGCAGAAGAGTGGGAGATTCCCGCTCTTTTCTATTTGCCAAAAAGGGAGGCCTGTATGAGTAAAATTACAGAACAAGTAGAAGTGATTGTTAAACCAATTATGGAAGACTTGAATTTTGAACTTGTAGACGTTGAATATGTCAAAGAGGGTAGAGATCATTTTCTTAGAATCTCTATTGATAAAGAAGGTGGCGTAGATTTAAATGATTGTACGCTAGCTTCTGAAAAAATAAGTGAAGCTATGGATGCAAATGATCCTATTCCTGAAATGTATTATTTAGACGTAGCGTCACCTGGTGCAGAACGTCCAATTAAAAAAGAACAAGATTTCCAAAATGCAATAACTAAACCTGTATTTGTTTCTTTATATGTACCAATTGAAGGTGAAAAGGAATGGTTAGGCATTTTACAAGAAGTCAATAATGAAACAATTGTAGTACAAGTTAAAATCAAAGCAAGAACGAAAGATATAGAGATACCGAGAGACAAAATAGCAAAAGCACGTCACGCAGTTATGATTTAACGTGATGAGGAGGAAAAAACGTGTCAAGTAATGAATTATTATTAGCTACTGAGTATTTAGAAAAAGAAAAGAAGATTCCTAGAGCAGTATTAATTGATGCTATTGAAGCAGCTTTAATTACTGCATACAAAAAGAATTATGATAGTGCAAGAAATGTCCGTGTGGAATTAAATATGGATCAAGGTACTTTCAAAGTTATCGCTCGTAAAGATGTTGTTGAAGAAGTATTTGACGACAGAGATGAAGTGGATTTAAGTACAGCGCTTGTTAAAAACCCTGCATATGAAATTGGTGATATATACGAAGAAGATGTAACACCTAAAGATTTTGGTCGTGTAGGTGCTCAAGCAGCGAAACAAGCAGTAATGCAACGTCTTCGTGATGCTGAACGTGAAATTTTATTTGAAGAATTTATAGACAAAGAAGAAGACATACTTACTGGAATTATTGACCGTGTTGACCATCGTTATGTATATGTGAACTTAGGTCGTATCGAAGCTGTTTTATCTGAAGCAGAAAGAAGTCCTAACGAAAAATATATTCCTAACGAACGTATCAAAGTATATGTTAACAAAGTGGAACAAACGACAAAAGGTCCTCAAATCTATGTTTCTCGTAGCCATCCAGGTTTATTAAAACGTTTATTTGAACAAGAAGTTCCAGAAATTTACGATGGTACTGTAATTGTTAAATCAGTAGCACGTGAAGCTGGCGATCGCTCTAAAATTAGTGTCTTCTCTGAAAACAATGATATAGATGCTGTTGGTGCATGTGTTGGTGCCAAAGGCGCACGTGTTGAAGCTGTTGTTGAAGAGCTAGGTGGCGAAAAAATCGACATCGTTCAATGGAATGAAGATCCAAAAGTATTTGTAAAAAATGCTTTAAGCCCTTCTCAAGTTTTAGAAGTTATTGTTGATGAAACAAATCAATCTACAATAGTTGTTGTTCCTGATTATCAATTGTCATTAGCGATTGGTAAAAGAGGACAAAACGCACGTCTAGCTGCTAAATTAACCGGCTGGAAAATTGATATTAAATCAGAAACAGATGCGCGCGAAGCGGGTATCTATCCAGTAGTTGAAGCTGAAAAAGTAACTGAAGAAGATGTTGCTTTAGAAGATGCTGACACAACAGAATCAACCGAAGAGGTAAATGATGTTTCAGTTGAAACAAATGTAGAGAAAGAATCTGAATAATAGGTTGGAGTGAAGTATCTATGAAAAAGAAAAAAATTCCGATGCGAAAATGTATTCTTTCAAATGAAATGCATCCCAAAAAAGATATGATTCGTGTTGTTGTTAATAAAGAAGGCGAAATCTTTGCGGATGTTACTGGAAAGAAACAAGGCCGTGGCGCATATGTTTCTAAAGATGTTGCTATGGTTGAAAAAGCACAACAAAAAGAAATTTTAGAAAAATATTTTAAAGCATCTAAAGAGCAATTGGATCCTGTTTATAAAGAAATTATTAGATTAATTTATAGAGAAGAGATCCCAAAATGAGTATAGATCAAATATTAAACTTTTTAGGATTAGCAATGAGAGCTGGTAAAGTAAAAACAGGTGAATCAGTCATTGTTAATGAGATAAAAAAAGGAAATTTAAAGCTCGTTATTGTTGCAAATGATGCGTCTGATAATACAGCTAAATTAATTACAGATAAATGTAAGAGTTACAAAGTTCCATTCAGAAAGTTTGGAAATCGAAATGAATTGGGAATAGCACTTGGAAAAGGTGAGCGTGTTAATGTAGGGATTACTGACCCAGGCTTTGCTAAAAAGTTGCTATCAATGATAGATGAATATCATAAGGAGTGATTATATGAGTAAACAAAGAATTTACGAATATGCGAAAGAATTAAATCTAAAGAGTAAAGAGATTATAGATGAGTTAAAAAGCATGAATATTGAGGTTTCAAATCATATGCAAGCTTTGGAAGATGACCAAATTAAAGCATTAGATAAAAAGTTCAAAAAAGAACAAAAGAACGACAATAAACAAAGCACTCAAAATAATCACCAAAAATCAAACAATCAAAACCAAAATAAAGGGCAACAAAAAGATAACAAAAAGAATCAACAACAAAATAATAAAGGCAACAAAGGCAATAAAAAGAATAATAGAAATAATAAGAAAAATAACAAGAATAATAAACCACAAAATCAACCAGCTGCTCCAAAAGAAATACCATCAAAAGTGACATATCAAGAAGGTATTACAGTAGGCGAATTTGCGGATAAATTAAATGTTGAATCATCAGAAATTATCAAAAAATTATTCTTACTTGGTATTGTTGCTAATATCAATCAATCATTAAATCAAGAAACAATCGAATTAATTGCCGATGATTATGGCGTTGAGGTTGAAGAGGAAGTTGTGATTAATGAAGAAGATTTATCAATCTACTTCGAAGACGAAAAAGATGATCCAGAAGCAATTGAGAGACCAGCAGTTGTAACAATTATGGGACATGTTGACCATGGTAAAACTACTTTATTAGATTCAATTCGTCATACAAAAGTTACAGCAGGTGAAGCAGGTGGAATCACTCAACATATTGGTGCATATCAAATTGAAAACGATGGCAAAAAAATCACTTTCTTAGATACACCGGGACATGCTGCATTTACAACGATGCGTGCGCGTGGTGCACAAGTAACAGATATTACAATTTTAGTAGTAGCAGCTGACGATGGTGTTATGCCACAAACAATTGAAGCAATTAACCATGCTAAAGAAGCAGAAGTACCAATTATTGTTGCAGTAAATAAAATTGATAAACCAACTTCAAATCCTGATCGAGTTATGCAAGAATTAACTGAATATGGTTTAATTCCTGAAGATTGGGGTGGCGAAACAATTTTCGTTCCACTTTCTGCATTAAGTGGTGATGGTATCGACGATTTATTAGAAATGATAGGATTAGTTGCAGAAGTTCAAGAACTTAAAGCAAATCCTAAAAACCGTGCTGTTGGTACAGTTATCGAAGCTGAATTAGATAAATCACGTGGTCCTTCTGCATCATTATTAGTACAAAACGGTACATTAAATGTTGGGGATGCGATTGTAGTTGGTAATACTTACGGCCGTATTCGTGCAATGGTTAATGACTTAGGTCAAAGAATCAAAATGGCTGGTCCATCAACGCCTGTTGAAATTACAGGTATTAATGATGTGCCACAAGCTGGGGATCGCTTTGTTGTATTTAGTGATGAAAAACAAGCTCGTCGTATTGGTGAATCAAGACACGAAGCTAGCATTGTTCAACAACGTCAAGAAAGTAAAAATGTTTCATTAGATAACCTGTTTGAACAAATGAAACAAGGTGAAATGAAAGATTTAAACGTTATTATTAAAGGTGATGTTCAAGGTTCTGTTGAAGCTTTAGCTGCATCATTAATGAAAATTGATGTTGAAGGCGTAAATGTTCGTATCATTCATACAGCGGTTGGTGCAATTAATGAGTCAGACGTGACACTTGCTAATGCCTCAAATGGTATTATCATTGGTTTCAATGTTCGTCCAGACAGTGGTGCAAAACGTGCTGCAGAAGCTGAAAATGTTGATATGCGTTTACACAGAGTTATTTATAATGTTATCGAAGAAATTGAATCAGCGATGAAAGGTTTACTTGATCCAGAATTTGAAGAACAAGTTATCGGACAAGCTGAAGTTCGTCAAACATTCAAAGTTTCTAAAGTTGGTACTATTGCTGGATGTTATGTTACTGAAGGTAAAATTACGCGAAATGCTGGTGTACGTATTATTCGTGATGGTATTGTTCAATATGAAGGCGAATTAGATACACTTAAACGTTTCAAAGATGATGCTAAGGAAGTTGCAAAAGGTTATGAATGTGGTATTACAATTGAAAACTACAATGACCTTAAAGAAGGCGATGTTATCGAAGCATTTGAAATGGTTGAAATTAAGCGTTAATTAAATAAATTACAAGCTAAAAGTATAGTTAAGATTGATATGCTCCCTATAAATATTGCACTTTTTAAGTGTCTACTTTATAGGGAGCATATTTGATACTAGCTTTTGGTTTTTTATTAGAATAGATTACCTATTAAAAGTTACGTTATATGGACATGATTTTGTATAAAATTTTGTGGTGGCCTAGAATGATTTTTAATGACAAAATATAATGTCGACTATTATTGGAAAATTTTCTGTTGAAATGCCTATCTTACGGCAAACTTTATTTGATTTTATAGGCTTAATTTATTAAAATAACGTGTGAGCTAAAATAATTGTTTAAGCATTGTTACACTAAAAAATGCAAATAACAATTGAACTTAAAGATAAAGAGGTGACAAGAATGAGCAGTATGAGAGCAGAGCGTGTTGGTGAACAAATGAAGAAGGAATTAATGGATATCATCAACAATAAAGTCAAAGATCCTCGAGTTGGTTTTATTACAATTACAGATGTTGTTTTAACAAATGATTTATCGCAGGCTAAAGTATTTTTAACTGTATTAGGTAACGATAAAGAAGTAGAAAATACATTTAAAGCACTTGATAAAGCAAAAGGCTTCATTAAGTCTGAATTAGGTTCTAGAATGCGATTACGTATTATGCCGGAATTAATGTATGAATATGATCAATCAATCGAATATGGCAATAAAATTGAACGAATGATTCAAGATTTACACAAACAAGATAGATAATTTAGTGTTAGGTATCTGGAAAATGTTTGATAATTTCTTAATATCGGTATATTAACATTAAACAGTTAATACATAGATGTGTAGAAATAGTTAACATTTTCCAGTTTTTTTATGAATAAATTCAGTTGATACGCTATTAAAATATATTTTAAAAAAAGAAGGTGACTATATGTATAATGGGATATTACCAGTATATAAAGAGCGCGGTTTAACAAGTCATGACGTTGTATTCAAATTGCGTAAAATATTAAAAACTAAAAAAATAGGTCACACGGGTACGCTTGATCCCGAAGTTGCAGGCGTGTTACCGGTATGTATAGGTAATGCAACGAGAGTTAGTGATTATGTTATGGATATGGGCAAAGCTTATGAAGCAACTGTATCGATAGGAAGAAGTACAACGACTGAAGATCAAACGGGTGATACATTGGAAACAAAAGGTGTACACTCAGCAGATTTTAATAAGGACGATATTGACCGATTGTTAGAAAGTTTTAAAGGTATCATTGAACAAATTCCGCCGATGTACTCATCCGTCAAAGTAAATGGTAAAAAATTATATGAATATGCGCGTAATAATGAAACAGTTGAAAGACCAAAGCGTAAAGTTAATATTAAAGACATTGGGCGTATATCTGAATTAGATTTTAAAGAAAATGAGTGTCATTTTAAAATACGCGTCATCTGTGGTAAAGGTACATATATTAGAACGCTAGCAACTGATATTGGTGTGAAATTAGGCTTTCCGGCACATATGTCGAAATTAACACGAATCGAGTCTGGTGGATTTGTGTTGAAAGATAGCCTTACATTAGAACAAATAAAAGAACTTCATGAGCAGGATTCATTGCAAAATAAATTGTTTCCTTTAGAATATGGATTAAAGGGTTTGCCAAGCATTAAAATTAAAGATTCGCACATAAAAAAACGTATTTTAAATGGGCAGAAATTTAATAAAAATGAATTTGATAACAAAATTAAAGACCAAATTGTATTTATTGATGATGATTCAGAAAAAGTATTAGCAATTTATATGGTACACCCTACAAAAGAATCAGAAATTAAACCTAAAAAAGTCTTTAATTAAAGGAGATAGAATTTATGAAAGTCATAGAAGTGACACATCCTATACAATCAAAACAGTATAATACAGAGGATGTTGCAATGGCATTCGGATTTTTCGATGGCATGCATAAAGGTCATGACAAAGTCTTTGATATATTAAACGAAATAGCTGAGGCACGCAGTTTAAAAAAAGCGGTGATGACATTTGATCCGCATCCGTCTGTCGTGTTGAATCCTAAAAGAAAACGAACAACGTATTTAACGCCACTTTCAGATAAAATCGAAAAAATTAGCCAACATGATATTGATTATTGTATAGTGGTTAATTTTTCATCTAGGTTTGCTAATGTGAGCGTAGAAGATTTTGTTGAAAATTATATAATTAAAAATAATGTAAAAGAAGTCATTGCTGGTTTTGATTTTACTTTTGGTAAATTTGGAAAAGGTAATATGACTGTACTTCAAGAATATGATGCGTTTAATACGACAATTGTGAGTAAACAAGAAATTGAAAATGAAAAAATTTCTACAACTTCTATTCGTCAAGATTTAATCAATGGTGAGTTGCAAAAAGCGAATGATGCTTTAGGCTATATATATTCTATTAAAGGCACTGTAGTGCAAGGTGAAAAAAGGGGAAGAACTATTGGCTTCCCAACAGCTAACATTCAACCTAGTGATGATTATTTGTTACCTCGTAAAGGTGTTTATGCTGTTAGTATTGAAATCGGCACTGAAAATAAATTATATCGAGGGGTAGCTAACATAGGTGTAAAGCCAACATTTCATGATCCTAACAAAGCAGAAGTTGTCATCGAAGTGAATATCTTTGACTTTGAGGATAATATTTATGGTGAACGAGTGACCGTGAATTGGCATCATTTCTTACGTCCTGAGATTAAATTTGATGGTATCGACCCATTAGTTAAACAAATGAACGATGATAAATCGCGTGCTAAATATTTATTAGCAGTTGATTTTGGTGATGAAGTAGCTTATAATATCTAGAGTTGCGTATAGTTATATAAACAATCTATACCACACCTTTTTCTTAGTAGGTCGAATCTCCAACGCCTAACTCGGATTAAGGAGTATTCAAACATTTTAAGGAGGAAATTGATTATGGCAATTTCACAAGAACGTAAAAACGAAATCATTAAAGAATACCGTGTACACGAAACTGATACTGGTTCACCAGAAGTACAAATCGCTGTACTTACTGCAGAAATCAACGCAGTAAACGAACACTTACGTACACACAAAAAAGACCACCATTCACGTCGTGGATTATTAAAAATGGTAGGTCGTCGTAGACATTTATTAAACTACTTACGTAGTAAAGATATTCAACGTTACCGTGAATTAATTAAATCACTTGGTATCCGTCGTTAATCTTAATATAACGTCTTTGAGGTTGGGGCATATTTATGTTCCAACCTTAATTTATATTAAAAAAGCTTTTTACAAATATTAACATTTATTATATGTTAAGCTAATATTGAGTGAATAATAAGGTTACAATGAGATAAATATGATATAAGTACACCTAGAGTAATAATCAAGATATTAAAAATAAAGTATGTTTTAAAAAAATATAACTTATATTTATACTGATAAGGGTGGGACGATAAGTCTATTTTGTAAATAATAGATGGATATCCCGCTCTCTTTTTTTCCAATTCAATATTTTATAACTAATATTAAAATACGATAATAAATGATATGATATAACTATTAGATTCAAGAGAGGAGATTTATAATGTCTCAAGAAAAGAAAGTTTTTAAAACTGAATGGGCAGGAAGATCTTTAACGATTGAAACAGGGCAATTAGCTAAACAAGCAAATGGCGCTGTATTGGTTCGTTATGGAGATACAGTCGTGTTATCGACGGCAACTGCATCAAAAGAACCTCGTGATGGAGATTTCTTCCCATTAACAGTGAACTATGAAGAAAAAATGTACGCTGCGGGTAAAATTCCTGGTGGATTTAAAAAGAGAGAAGGACGTCCTGGTGACGATGCAACATTAACTGCGCGATTAATTGATAGACCAATTAGACCTTTATTCCCTAAAGGATATAAGCATGATGTTCAAATTATGAACATGGTATTAAGTGCAGATCCTGATTGTTCACCACAAATGGCTGCAATGATTGGTTCATCTATGGCGCTTAGTGTGTCGGATATTCCATTCCAAGGGCCAATCGCCGGTGTAAATGTGGGTTATATTGACGGTAAATATATCATTAACCCAACAGTAGAAGAAAAAGAAGTTTCTCGCTTAGACCTTGAAGTAGCTGGTCATAAAGATGCAGTAAACATGGTAGAGGCAGGCGCTAGTGAGATTACTGAACAAGAAATGTTAGAGGCGATTTTCTTTGGTCATGAAGAGATTCAACGTTTAGTTGATTTCCAACAACAAATCGTCGACCACATTCAACCTGTTAAACAAGAATTTATTCCAGTAGAGCGTGATGAAGCGCTAGTTGAACGTGTAAAATCTTTAACCGAAGAAAAGGGACTTAAAGAAACAGTTTTAACATTTGATAAACAACAACGAGATGAAAATCTTGATAACTTAAAAGAAGAAATCGTCAATGAATTTATCGATGAAGAAGATCCAGAAAATGAATTACTTATTAAAGAAGTTTATGCAATTTTAAATGAATTAGTGAAAGAAGAAGTTCGACGTTTAATTGCAGATGAAAAAATTAGACCAGACGGCCGTAAACCTGATGAAATCCGTCCATTAGATTCTGAAGTTGGTATTTTACCTAGAACGCATGGTTCAGGTCTATTTACACGTGGTCAGACTCAAGCACTTTCAGTTTTAACATTAGGTGCTTTAGGCGATTATCAATTAATTGATGGTTTAGGACCTGAAGAAGAAAAAAGATTCATGCATCATTACAACTTCCCGAATTTTTCAGTAGGTGAAACTGGTCCAGTACGTGCGCCAGGTCGTCGTGAAATTGGACATGGTGCGTTAGGTGAAAGAGCATTAAAATATATTATTCCTGATACTGCTGATTTCCCATATACAATTCGTATTGTAAGTGAGGTACTTGAATCAAATGGTTCATCATCTCAAGCGTCAATTTGTGGATCAACATTAGCATTAATGGATGCGGGCGTACCGATTAAAGCACCAGTTGCTGGTATTGCTATGGGCCTTGTTACACGTGAAGATAGCTATACGATTTTAACTGATATCCAAGGTATGGAAGATGCATTAGGTGATATGGACTTTAAAGTCGCTGGTACTAAAGAAGGTATTACAGCAATCCAAATGGATATTAAAATTGACGGTTTAACGCGTGAAATTATCGAAGAGGCTCTAGAACAAGCGAGACGTGGTCGTTTAGAAATAATGAATCATATGTTACAAACAATTGATCAACCACGTACTGAATTAAGTGCTTACGCGCCAAAAGTTGTAACTATGACAATTAAACCAGATAAGATTAGAGATGTTATCGGACCTGGTGGTAAAAAAATTAACGAAATTATTGATGAAACAGGCGTTAAATTAGATATTGAACAAGATGGTACTATCTTTATTGGTGCCGTTGATCAAGCTATGATAAATCGCGCTCGTGAAATCATTGAGGAAATTACACGTGAAGCGGAAGTAGGTCAAACTTATCAAGCCACTGTTAAACGTATTGAAAAATACGGTGCGTTTGTAGGCCTATTCCCGGGTAAAGATGCGTTGCTTCACATTTCACAAATTTCAAAAAATAGAATTGAAAAAGTGGAAGATGTATTAAAAATCGGTGACACAATTGAAGTTAAGATTACTGAAATTGATAAACAAGGTCGAGTAAATGCTTCACACAGAGCATTAGAAGAATAATATTTAAAGTCATATGACGACAATGTATCGTCATGTGATTTTTTTATGCCATTTTTTACGAAGTGATCCAATTTGAATTTGTTGTATTGAACATTTTAAAACGCTTTATTATTTTGTGTGCAACTGTTAATTATCCTGTATGTATAGTGATTAATAGTGTACATCAAGTGTTTTTTAACTTATAATGAATAGTGAGTTTATATATGGACGGGTAACAAATTTAGGAGGTAAGATTTTGAGTTTAATAAAGAAAAAGAATAAAGATATTCGCATTATACCATTAGGCGGTGTTGGCGAAATTGCTAAAAATATGTATATCGTTGAAGTAGACGATGAAATGTTTATGTTAGATGCTGGACTTATGTTTCCAGAAGACGAAATGCTAGGTATTGATATTGTTATACCAGACATTTCATACGTACTTGAAAATAAAGATAAATTGAAGGGTATATTCCTTACACACGGACATGAGCACGCGATTGGTGCAGTGAGTTATGTTTTAGAACAATTAGATGCACCAGTATATGGATCTAAATTGACAATAGCGTTAATTAAAGAAAATATGAAAGCCCGTAATATTGATAAAAAAGTTCGCTACTACACAGTTAATAATGATTCAATTATGAGATTCAAAAACGTGAATATTAGTTTCTTTAATACGACACACAGTATTCCTGATAGTCTAGGTGTTTGTATTCACACTTCATATGGTGCCATTGTGTATACAGGTGAATTTAAGTTTGACCAAAGTTTACATGGACATTATGCACCAGATATTAAACGTATGGCAGAGATTGGTGAAGAAGGTGTATTTGTCTTAATCAGTGATTCTACTGAGGCAGAGAAACCTGGATATAATACTCCGGAAAATGTGATTGAACATCATATGTATGACGCTTTTGCAAAAGTGCGAGGTCGCTTGATTGTTTCATGTTATGCTTCGAACTTTATACGTATACAGCAAGTTTTAAATATTGCTAGCAAGCTAAATCGTAAAGTGTCATTTTTAGGAAGATCACTTGAAAGTTCATTTAATATTGCTCGTAAAATGGGGTATTTCGACATTCCTAAAGATTTGCTAATTCCTATAACAGAAGTTGATAATTATCCTAAAAATGAAGTGATAATTATAGCTACTGGTATGCAAGGAGAACCTGTAGAAGCCTTAAGTCAAATGGCGCAACATAAGCATAAAATTATGAATATCGAAGAAGGCGATTCTGTATTTTTAGCAATTACGGCTTCTGCAAATATGGAAGTTATCATTGCGAATACATTAAATGAGCTTGTACGTGCTGGCGCACATATTATTCCAAATAACAAGAAGATTCATGCTTCAAGTCATGGTTGCATGGAAGAATTAAAAATGATGATTAATATTATGAAACCTGAATACTTTATTCCTGTACAAGGTGAATTTAAAATGCAGATAGCACATGCGAAGCTAGCAGCTGAAGCAGGTGTTGCACCAGAAAAGATTTTCCTTGTGGAAAAAGGAGATGTCATTAATTACAACGGTAAAGATATGATATTAAATGAAAAGGTAAATTCAGGAAATATTTTAATAGATGGTATTGGTATTGGGGATGTAGGAAATATCGTGTTGAGAGACCGTCATCTTTTAGCAGAAGATGGTATCTTTATTGCTGTAGTAACGTTAGATCCTAAAAATAGACGTATAGCTGCGGGACCTGAAATTCAATCTCGTGGGTTTGTATATGTACGTGAAAGTGAAGACTTATTACGTGAAGCAGAAGAGAAAGTACGTGAAATAGTAGAGGCTGGTTTACAAGAAAAACGCATAGAATGGTCTGAAATTAAGCAAAATATGCGTGATCAAATTAGTAAACTATTATTCGAAAGTACAAAACGTCGTCCTATGATTATTCCAGTAATTTCTGAAATTTAATCAAAAAGTCATTAACATAAAAGAGGTCAGAACAAGTCACTGAAATATAATGGTTGTCATGGACAATTTACTTATATTTTATGATGGTCAATTGAAAGGGGTAACGATTAATCTGTTATCTTAAGTAAATTGATACATAGATGATATTGTTCTAACCTCTTTCATCGTCTGTTTGGACTACATATTCTAAACATCAAATAGGAAATTATATATAATAACGTCGTTTTAACTAAGGCAACATAAGGAGGTGCGTCAATTGGCACAAGCAAAAAAGAAATCGACAGCTAAGAAAAAAACAACATCAAAAAAAAGAACAAATTCGAGGAAAAAGAAGAATGATAATCCGATACGTTATGTCATAGCTATTTTAGTAGTTGTATTAATGGTGTTGGGTGTTTTCCAATTAGGAATAATAGGTCGTCTAATTGACAGCTTCTTTAATTATTTATTTGGGTACAGTAGATATTTAACATATATTTTAGTACTCTTAGCAACTGGTTTTATTACATACTCTAAACGTATTCCTAAAACTAGACGAACGGCTGGTTCGATTGTATTGCAAATTGCATTGCTATTTGTATCACAGTTAGTTTTTCATTTTAATAGTGGTATCAAAGCTGAAAGAGAACCTGTACTTTCTTATGTGTATCAGTCATACCAACACAGTCATTTCCCAAATTTTGGTGGCGGTGTATTAGGCTTTTATTTATTAGAGTTAAGCGTACCTTTAATTTCATTATTTGGTGTATGTATTATTACTATTTTATTATTATGCTCAAGTGTTATTTTATTAACAAACCATCAACATCGTGAAGTCGCAAAAGTTGTACTGGAAAATATAAAAGCTTGGTTTGGTTCATTTAATGAAAAAATGTCGGAAAGAAACCAAGAAAAACAATTGAAGCGTGAAGAAAAAGCGAGACTTAAAGAAGAACAAAAGGCACGTCAAAATGAACAGCCACAAATAAAAGATGTGAGTGATTTTACGGAAGTGCCTCAAGAAAGAGATATTCCAATTTATGGGCATACTGAAAATGAAAGTAAAAGTCAGAGTCAACCAAGTCGGAAAAAGCGAGTGTTTGATGCAGAGAATAGTTCGAATAACATCGTAAATCATCATCAAGCAGATCAGCAAGAACAATTAACAGAACAAACTCATAACAGTGTTGAAAGTGAAAACACTATTGAAGAAGCTGGTGAAGTTACGAATGTATCGTATGTTGTTCCACCGTTAACTTTACTTAATCAACCTGCAAAACAAAAAGCAACATCTAAAGCTGAAGTGCAACGTAAAGGACAAGTACTAGAGAATACATTAAAAGATTTTGGGGTAAATGCAAAAGTGACACAAATTAAAATTGGTCCTGCAGTAACTCAATATGAAATTCAACCAGCTCAAGGGGTTAAAGTGAGTAAAATTGTAAACTTGCATAATGATATTGCATTAGCTTTAGCAGCAAAAGATGTTAGAATCGAAGCGCCAATACCTGGTCGCTCTGCAGTAGGTATTGAAGTGCCAAATGAGAAAATTTCATTAGTTTCACTAAAAGAAGTTTTAGATGAAAAATTCCCGTCTAATAATAAACTAGAAGTTGGATTAGGAAGAGATATATCAGGTGATCCAATTACTGTTCCACTAAATGAAATGCCACACTTATTGGTGGCAGGATCGACGGGTAGTGGTAAATCTGTTTGTATAAATGGTATTATTACAAGTATTTTATTAAATGCTAAGCCGCATGAAGTTAAACTTATGTTAATCGATCCGAAAATGGTTGAACTAAATGTTTATAACGGAATTCCACATTTATTAATTCCGGTTGTTACAAATCCTCATAAAGCTGCTCAAGCTTTAGAAAAAATTGTAGCTGAGATGGAAAGACGTTATGATTTATTCCAACATTCATCAACTAGAAATATTAAAGGTTATAACGAATTAATCCGTAAGCAAAATCAAGAATTAGATGAGAAGCAACCAGAATTACCTTATATCGTTGTTATTGTAGATGAGCTTGCAGATTTAATGATGGTAGCTGGTAAAGAAGTTGAAAATGCGATTCAACGTATTACACAAATGGCACGTGCAGCAGGTATACATTTAATTGTAGCGACACAAAGACCTTCTGTGGATGTAATTACAGGTATCATTAAAAATAATATTCCATCTAGAATTGCTTTTGCTGTAAGTTCTCAAACAGATTCAAGAACTATTATTGGTACTGGCGGCGCAGAAAAGTTACTTGGTAAAGGTGACATGTTATACGTTGGAAATGGTGATTCATCACAAACACGTATTCAAGGGGCGTTTTTAAGTGACCAAGAGGTGCAAGATGTTGTAAATTATGTAGTAGAACAACAACAGGCAAATTATGTAAAAGAAATGGAACCAGATGCACCAGTGGATAAATCGGAAATGAAAAGTGAAGATGCTTTATATGATGAAGCGTATTTGTTTGTTGTTGAACAACAAAAGGCAAGTACATCATTGTTACAACGCCAATTTAGAATTGGTTATAATAGAGCATCTAGGTTGATGGATGATTTAGAACGCAATCAGGTAATCGGTCCACAAAAAGGAAGCAAGCCTAGACAAGTTTTAATAGATCTTAATAATGACGAGGTGTAAAAAAATGTCAGAAATGAATGCGGTATATAACGTTAAACAATACATTTTAAATTTGATTAAGCAAAATAAATTGGAATATGGTGACCAACTTCCAAGTAATTTATCAATTGCCAGAGAATTAAATGTAAAAACCGACGATGTTTATGAAGCAATTCAGGCATTGATTACTGAACAAGTCATTAAAGATAATTTTGAAGAGGGCACAAGTGTTAAGTCACTGCCCCCTTTCTTTTATCCATTGAATGAACTTATAAGTATTGGGCAAATGATTAAAAATGCAGGATTTGAATGCGGAACTGAATACTTAAATTTTGATGAGCAACCAGCAACTATGTTAGATGCAAATTTGTTGAGCGTTGAAGAAGGATATCCAGTAACCATTATAGAACGATTACGAACTGCCGATGGAGAACCGGTCGTCTATTGTTTAGATAAAATTGCTAAAAAAGAATTAACATGTACAGAGTATCAAATGAGCAATGGATCGATACTAAGTGCGATAAAAGAACAAAGTAATCATAATATTTGTTACGCTGATACAGAAATTGAAGCGGTAAATTATGAACCTCGAATATCCGAAGTACTGAATGCTTCGCCACACGAAGGTTTGATTTTATTAAAAATTACGCACTACAATGAATTAGATGAACCTATTTTGTATTCATTAAATTATATGAAAAATAGCTTAGTTCAATTTAAAATCACTAGAAAAATATAGATGTAAGAAGATATAGAGGAGGCTATATATTTGAGTAGACAATCTCAACCAAATATACATATCAAAGTTTCACCAACAACTAAATTTAAAACAACTACTATAGTTTTTAAATTTATGGCACCTTTAGAATATGACACAACTACAGCTAGATCATTATTAAGCAAATTATTAGTTCGAGCAACTAAGAAATGGCCAACCGATAAGTCGTTTAATAATCACTTAGCCGATTTATATGGTGCATATGTGAATAGTACAATTTCAAAATTCAAAGATCAGCATGTCATTACATTTTCATTAGAAATTGTAAATGAACGTTATTTAAGAAACGGTGAATCATTATTTAATCAAGGATTAGATTTATTACAAGAAATCATTTGGAATCCATTAATTGAAAATAAAGCATTCAATGATAATTTTGTTAACCAAGAGAAAACATTATTAGCCAAAAAAATAGAAGCAATGGTAGATAACAAAGCACAATATTCGTTTTTAAAATTACTCGACCATATGTTTGAAAATGAAGCATACAAATACTTATCTACAGGACAACTAGAACAAATCCCACATATTACTGCTGAAACACTATATCATACATATCAATCAATGATTAATAATGATCAATGTTCTGTTTATGTTGTCGGCAATGTAGAACCTGAAAGTGTTGAGAAACAAATACGTGAAAAATTTGCACTTAAACCATTCGATAAACATCAATTCCAACATTCTACACATCATTTACACGATGAAGAAGTTGATTATATTGTTGAATATGATGACGTGGATCAAGCTAAATTAAATATGGGATATCGTTTTCCAACACAATATGGACAAAGTGGATATGCTGCTTTTGTTGTATTTAACATGATGTTTGGAGGAGATCCTTCATCTGTTTTATTTAATGAAGTGCGAGAAAAGCAAAGTTTAGCGTACTCTATACATTCACAAATTGATGGCAAAAATGGCTATTTATTTGTTTTGAGTGGGGTTTCAAGTGATAAGTACGAAACTGCAAAAGACACTATTATAAGTGAATTTGAAAAAATAAAAGCAGGAGATTTCACTGAAGAAAAATTAGAGTTAGCTAAAAAAGTAATCATTTCTCATCGATATGAATCTGAAGATCGTCCGAAAAGTATTATAGAGATTATGCATAACCAAATATTATTAGAGCAACCACAAAGCAAAGAAACATTTATAAATGATATACAGAAGGTAAGTCGCGAAGATATTGTTTCTGTTGCTGAAAAAGCATTTTTAGATACAATCTATGTGTTGACAAAAGGAGGGGATAAATAATGAAAGAGCGTTATTATGAATTAATAGACGAAAGAGTATTCGAACAAGAATTAGAAAATGGTTTACGATTATTTGTTATCCCTAAACCAGGTTTTCAAAAGACATTTGTCACTTACACTACACAATTTGGTTCATTAGATAATCAATTCAAACCCCTCGGACAAGACCAATTTGTTACTGTACCTGATGGAGTTGCTCACTTTTTAGAACATAAATTATTTGAAAAAGAAGAAGAAGACTTATTTACTGCATTTGCTGAAGATAATGCACAAGCAAATGCGTTTACAAGCTTTGATCGTACAAGCTACTTGTTCAGTGCAACTGATAATATTGAAAACAACATTAAACGTTTACTTACAATGGTTGAAACGCCTTATTTTACAAAAGAAACTGTTGATAAAGAAAAAGGTATTATTGCAGAAGAAATAAAAATGTATCAAGAGCAACCTGGATATAAATTAATGTTTAATACATTGCGTGCAATGTATCAACAACATCCAATACGTGTTGATATTGCCGGTAGTGTAGAAAGTATATACGATATTACAAAAGATGATTTGTATCTATGTTATGAAACGTTTTATCATCCATCAAATATGGTTTTATTTGTTGTTGGCGATGTGGATCCTGAAGCAATATGTCGAATAGTAAAACAACACGAGGATGCTCGTAATAAAGTTAACCAACCCAAAATCGAACGAGGACTTGTTAATGAACCGGAGGATGTTAAAGAAGCATTTGTTACTGAATCTATGAAAATTCAATCACCAAGACTAATGCTTGGTTTTAAAAATAAACCATTACAAGAAGCGCCTCAAAAATATGTACAACGTGATTTAGAAATGTCATTATTCTTTGAGTTAATTTTTGGGGAAGAAACAGATTTTTATCAGAATTTATTAAACGAAGGACTTATCGATGATACATTTGGTTATCAATTTGTACTAGAGCCGACTTATAGTTTTTCAATCGTGACAAGCGCTACTGAAGAACCAGATAAATTAAAAAAATTATTATTAGATGAGTTGCGTGATAAAAAAGGCAATTTCCAAGATGCAGAAGCATTTGAACTTTTGAAAAAGCAATTTATAGGTGAATTCATATCAAGTTTAAACTCACCTGAATATATTGCTAATCAATATACTAAATTGTATTTTGAAGGTGTTAGCGTGTTTGACATGTTAGACATTGTTGAAAATATCACCTTAGATAGTATTAACGAAACGTCATCGTTATATTTAAATTTAGATCAGCAAGTCGATAGTCGTTTGGAGATTAAAAAGTAATGAAAGCATTAGTATTAGGTGGTTCTGGTTCAATTGGTTCTGAGATAGTCAAACAATTATTAACTGATGGATTTGAAGTTTATGTGCAATATTATCGTACTGATATAAATGAATTAACTAGCAAATTTAATGATGATAAAGTTCGTTTTATACAAGCGGATTTATCTCAAACAATTGATATTGACAAAACATTTGGTGACATTAAATCATTAGACTGTTTAATATATGCAAGTGGTCAGTCTTTATATGGTGTTTTACAAGATATGAAAGACCATGATATTGATGCATGTTATCAGTTAAATGTCTTGCAATTAATTCGATTATGTAGATATTTCGTTGATGTTTTACGTCAAAGTGACAATGGAAGAATTATTGTAATTTCATCAATTTGGGGTGAGACAGGAGCTAGTATGGAAACTATTTATTCGACGATGAAAAGTGCACAATTAGGTTTCGTTAAGGCGCTTAGTCAAGAGCTTGCACTAACATCAGTGACAGTAAATGCTATCGCACCTGGATTTGTAGCCGGTAATATGGCAAGTGAGTGGCAAGAAGATGAACTTCAAGCAATGATAACTGAATTACCACAACAGCGATTGATTTTACCGAGTGAGGTTGCTCATACATGCGCCTATTTATATCACCCAAATGCTAGAAGTGTTACTGGAACTATACAGAAAGTTAATGGTGCTTGGTATATTTAAAATATAGAACTATTTTTATGAGCAAATGTTTTTATGATTGATGTTATAATATGAATATTACAATGAATCATAATTTGTTAATTAAACAAGGGGTGAGGTTCACCATGACAGTTGCAGAGAAAAAAGAATGGTACCTAGAATACGAAATTGAAATTAATAGACCGGGTCTTTTAGGTGATGTATCTAGTTTATTAGGTATGTTAGGTATAAGTATTGTTACAATTAATGGTGTTGATCAAGGTAAACGAGGCCTTTTAATTAAAACAGACAATCTTGAAAAAGTTGAACGTTTTGAGCAAATAGCTCGTGGTATAAATGAAATTGAAATAACAAAGCTTAAAAAACCAGAATTAAGAGACCGTCTTGCAGTAAGACATGGTAGATATATTGAGCAAGATGCAAAAGATAAGAAAACCTTTCGATTTGAGCGTGAAGATTTAGGCTTGTTAGTAGACTTTTTAGCTGAATTGTTCAAAGAAGAAGGTCATAAGTTGATTGGCATTAGAGGTATGCCACGAGTTGGTAAAACTGAATCAATTGTTGCGGGAAGTGTTTGTGCACATAAGAGATGGTTATTTATTAGTTCTACTTTAATAAAACAAACTGTACGTAGCTCTCTAATTAAAGGGGAATATGATGCCAATCATGTATACATTATTGATGGTGCAGTTACTGCCAGAGAATCTAATCCAAAACATCAAGAGCTTGTTAACGAAGTTATGACGTTACCATCAATCAAAGTCGTTGAACATCCAGATTTATTTGTTGAAACAAGTACTTGTACAATGGAAGATTTTGACTATATTATCGAATTGAGAGAAAATGAAAATCAAGAAATACATTACGAAGAAATGAAGAAACAGACAGTCCAAAGTAAGAATAATTTAGATTTTGGAGATCCGTTTGGTGGTGGTTTTGGTTTCTTCGAGTAAGTGTAAGGAGGCTATGAATTGAAAACGGTCGGTGAAGCGCTAAAAGGTAGACGTGAAAGGTTAGGAATGACTTTAACAGAATTAGAGCAACGTACTGGAATTAAACGTGAAATGCTAGTGCATATTGAAAATAATGAATTCGATCAACTACCGAATAAAAATTACAGCGAAGGATTTATTAGAAAATATGCAAGCGTAGTAAATATTGAACCTAACCAATTAATTCAAGCTCATCAAGATGAAATTCCATCGAACCAAGCCGAATGGGACGAAGTAATTACAGTTTTCAATAATAATAAAGACTTAGATTATAAGAGTAAATCAAAAGAGCCAATACAATTATTAGTAATCATGGGTATTACAGTTTTAATAACTTTATTGTTATGGATCATGTTAGTTTTAATATTTTAACAGAAATAAATTAGTGAGAAATGAGGATGTATAATGAATATTCCGAACCAGATTACGGTTTTTAGAGTAGTGTTAATACCAGTTTTTATATTGTTTGCGTTAGTTGATTTTGGATTTGGCAATGTGTCATTTCTAGGAGGATATGAAATAAGAATTGAGTTATTAATCAGTGGTTTTATTTTTATATTGGCTTCCCTTAGCGATTTTGTTGATGGTTATTTAGCTAGAAAATGGAATTTAGTTACAAATATGGGGAAATTTTTGGATCCATTAGCGGATAAATTATTAGTTGCAAGTGCTTTAATTGTACTTGTGCAACTAGGACTAACAAATTCTGTAGTAGCAATCATTATTATTGCCAGAGAATTTGCCGTAACTGGTTTACGTTTACTACAAATTGAACAAGGATTCGTAAGTGCAGCTGGTCAATTAGGTAAAATTAAAACAGCAGTTACTATGGTAGCAATTACTTGGTTGTTATTAGGTGATCCATTGGCAACATTGATTGGTTTGTCATTAGGACAAATTTTATTATACATTGGCGTTATTTTTACTATCTTATCTGGTATTGAATACTTTTATAAAGGTAGAGATGTTTTTAAACAAAAATAAATATTTGTTTATACTAGATTTCATTTTCATATGGAATCTAGTTTTTTTAATCCCAATTTTAGAAATTAGCCACGCAATTGTTTATAATGATATATTGTAAAACAATATTCGTTCATTTTTTTAGGGAAAATCTGTAGTAGCATCTGATACATTGAATCTAAAATTGATGTGAATTTTTAAATGAAATACATGAAAAAATGAATTAAACGATACAAGGGGGATATAAATGTCAATTGCCATTATTGCTGTAGGCTCAGAACTATTGCTAGGTCAAATCGCTAATACCAACGGACAATTTCTATCTAAAGTATTTAATGAAATTGGACAAAATGTATTAGAACATAAAGTTATTGGAGATAATAAAAAACGTTTAGAATCAAGTGTACGTCATGCGCTAGAAAAATATGATACTGTTATTTTAACAGGTGGCTTAGGTCCTACGAAAGATGACTTAACGAAGCATACAGTGGCCCAGATTGTTGGTAAAGATTTAGTTATTGATGAGCCTTCTTTAAAATATATTGAAAGCTATTTTGAGGAACAAGGACAAGAAATGACACCTAATAATAAACAACAGGCTTTAGTAATTGAAGGTTCAACTGTATTAACAAATCATCATGGCATGGCTCCAGGAATGATGGTGAATTTTGAAAACAAACAAATTATTTTATTACCAGGTCCACCGAAAGAAATGCAACCAATGGTGAAAAATGAATTGTTGTCACATTTTATAAACCATAATCGAATTATACATTCTGAACTATTAAGATTTGCGGGAATAGGTGAATCTAAAGTAGAAACAATATTAATAGATCTTATCGATAAACAGACTAATCCTACGATTGCGCCTTTGGCGGGAAGTCATGAAGTATATATTAGATTGACTGCAAATGCCGACTCAAAAGAACAAGCACAATCATTGATTCAACCTGTTAAACAAGAAATTCTTGATCGTATTGGAGAATATTATTATGGTTCAGATGACACATTAATTGAGCAAGCTGTAATAAAGAAAATTCATGAACCTTTTGTAATATATGATGGTATTACTAATGGTGCTTTATATCATCGATTGAAAGAAGTGGATTTAAACGATGTTCTAAAGGGTATGATTAATCACAATGAAAACTTTGTTGATATTAATAAACCTATTGAGCAGCAATTAAAAGATGCAGTGCAATTTGTTAATAAATTGTTTAATGTGTCATCAGCAATTATTCTATTAGAGTATGATGGTGTAGTCCATATAGGCTATGATAATAACTTTGAATTTAAAACTGAGCAATTTAAAATGTCTAAATCTAGAAATTTATTAAAGAACAGAAGTCAAAATTATGCGCTCATAAGATTATTAAATTGGCTTAGAACAACAAATTAATTGTATTATCGATAAAAATATAAGCACGTTTGTTCGTTTTTGCGTTTTGATTTCAAGATTTTATACGAACAAATATTCGCAAAACACTTGTATTTTATTTTGAATCCTTGTATAGTATTGGTAAGATAATTAAAAGATAGCAATTTCAATTAGGAGGTCTCGCTTTGGATAACGATCGTCAAAAAGCTTTAGATACAGTAATTAAAAATATGGAGAAATCTTTCGGTAAAGGTGCCGTAATGAAGTTGGGTGACAATATAGGTCGCCGAGTTTCAACTACATCAACTGGTTCAGTTACATTAGATAATGCGCTAGGTGTAGGTGGCTATCCTAAAGGACGAATTATTGAAATTTATGGTCCTGAAAGTTCTGGTAAGACAACAGTAGCGCTTCACGCTATTGCTGAAGTACAAAGTAATGGCGGGGTGGCAGCATTTATCGATGCTGAACATGCTTTAGATCCAGAATATGCTCAAGCATTAGGCGTAGATATCGATAATTTATATTTATCGCAACCGGATCATGGTGAACAAGGTCTTGAAATCGCCGAAGCATTTGTTAGAAGTGGTGCAGTTGATATTGTAGTTGTAGACTCAGTTGCTGCTTTAACACCTAAAGCTGAAATTGAAGGAGAAATGGGAGACACTCACGTTGGTTTACAAGCTCGTTTAATGTCACAAGCGTTACGTAAACTTTCAGGTGCTATTTCTAAATCAAATACAACTGCTATTTTCATCAACCAAATTCGTGAAAAAGTTGGTGTTATGTTCGGTAATCCAGAGACTACACCAGGTGGACGTGCATTAAAATTCTATAGTTCAGTAAGACTAGAAGTACGTCGTGCAGAACAGCTTAAACAAGGACAAGAAATTGTAGGTAATAGAACTAAAATTAAAGTCGTTAAAAATAAAGTGGCACCACCATTTAGAGTAGCTGAAGTTGACATTATGTATGGACAAGGTATTTCTAAAGAGGGTGAACTTATTGATTTAGGTGTTGAAAACGACATCGTTGATAAATCAGGAGCATGGTATTCTTACAATGGCGAACGAATGGGTCAAGGTAAGGAAAATGTTAAAATGTACTTGAAAGAAAATCCACAAATTAAAGAAGAAATTGATCGTAAATTGAGAGAAAAATTAGGTATATCTGATGGTGATGTTGAAGAAACAGAAGATGCACCAAAGTCATTATTTGACGAAGAATAGTACACAAATTTATATCTATAGTTAAACTTAGCAAATATCCTTATAGGATTGATTGAAAGTGATATTCATCTCATAAAGCTAGAATAATATCTAACTTTATGGGATACACTACAAATCGAGACTATAAGGTTTTTTATTTTATTTATTATTACATTATCAATAGTTTTATAATCGAGCTTCAAAACTTTAGAAAATAGTAGAAATAGCATTCAATATAGTGCAAAAGTGCAAATTGATAACTTGACACTTATCTCCTATAAACCGTACAATTAATTTGTATGATTTATATATAATTTCATAAAGTCATATTGAATTTCATATAAAGAGCAAACCCTAGAAAAGGAGGTGTTTGTGTGAATTTATTAAGCCTCCTACTCATTTTGCTGGGGATCATTCTAGGAGTTGTTGGAGGGTATGTTGTTGCCCGAAATTTGTTGCTTCAAAAGCAATCACAAGCTAGACAAACTGCCGAAGATATTGTAAATCAAGCACATAAAGAAGCTGACAATATCAAAAAAGAGAAATTACTTGAGGCAAAAGAAGAAAACCAAATCCTAAGAGAACAAACTGAAGCAGAACTACGTGAAAGACGTAGTGAACTTCAAAGACAAGAAACCCGACTTCTTCAAAAAGAAGAAAACTTAGAGCGTAAATCTGATCTATTAGATAAAAAAGATGAGATTTTAGAGCAAAAAGAATCAAAAATTGAAGAAAAACAACAACAAGTAGATGCAAAAGAGAGTAGTGTTCAAACGTTAATAATGAAGCATGAACAAGAATTAGAACGCATCTCCGGTCTCACTCAAGAAGAAGCTATTAATGAGCAACTTCAAAGAGTTGAGGAAGAACTGTCACAAGATATTGCAGTACTTGTTAAAGAAAAAGAAAAAGAAGCTAAAGAAAAAGTTGATAAAACAGCAAAAGAATTATTAGCTACAGCAGTACAAAGATTAGCAGCAGATCACACAAGTGAATCAACGGTATCAGTAGTTAACTTACCTAATGATGAGATGAAAGGTCGAATCATTGGACGAGAAGGACGAAACATCCGCACACTTGAAACTTTAACTGGCATTGATTTAATTATTGATGACACACCAGAAGCGGTTATATTATCTGGTTTTGATCCAATAAGAAGAGAAATTGCTAGAACAGCACTTGTTAACTTAGTATCTGATGGACGTATTCATCCAGGCAGAATTGAAGATATGGTCGAAAAAGCTAGAAAAGAAGTAGACGATATTATTAGAGAAGCAGGTGAACAAGCTACATTTGAAGTGAACGCACATAATATGCATCCTGACTTAGTAAAAATTGTAGGGCGTTTAAACTATCGTACGAGTTACGGTCAAAATGTACTTAAACATTCAATTGAAGTTGCGCATCTTGCTAGTATGTTAGCTGCTGAGCTAGGCGAAGATGAGACATTAGCGAAACGAGCTGGACTTTTACATGATGTTGGTAAAGCAATTGATCATGAAGTAGAAGGTAGTCATGTTGAAATCGGTGTAGAATTAGCGAAAAAATATGGTGAAAATGAAACAGTTATTAATGCAATCCATTCTCATCATGGTGATGTTGAACCTACATCTATTATATCTATCCTTGTTGCTGCTGCAGATGCATTGTCTGCGGCTCGTCCAGGTGCAAGAAAAGAAACATTAGAGAATTATATTCGTCGATTAGAACGTTTAGAAACGTTATCAGAAAGTTATGATGGTGTAGAAAAAGCATTTGCGATTCAGGCAGGTAGAGAAATCCGAGTGATTGTATCTCCTGAAGAAATTGATGATTTAAAATCTTATCGATTGGCTAGAGATATTAAAAATCAGATTGAAGATGAATTACAATATCCTGGTCATATCAAGGTGACAGTTGTTCGAGAGACTAGAGCAGTAGAATATGCGAAATAATTTTTGTCTCCCTCACAAATTAGTGAGGGAGCTTTTTTAAGTTGTAGTCTTAATCTAGTTAGACAGCACTTTATCGGTAATAACTATATTAAACAGTAGTTATTTGAAAGTAAGACGGACCTTATATTAAATAAGAAGTTATTGCTTTTAATAAAAATGTTTTAGGCTTCGTAATTACTATATTTATATTATGTAAACCTATAAAGATGATTGCTTTTCTATCCAATAAAAAAGAAGAGAAGATGTAACACATCTTCTCTTCTGCAATATTAATTAGGATTTATTTCTAAGTTGAGTTATTTTAATTGTAAATCTGTTTTCTTTAATTCTTTTATAACTTCTGCAGTATCATAACAATTTGTTGCAATTGTTGAATATCTCTCTGCTAAACGATATGCATTAATGTAAAGCTTTAAACTTTCTTTAGCTATATCCTCTGCATCTTCGAATTTTGATGGGTTAGACATAACCACTAATTCTGCAAATTTTTCTGGATCAATATTAATAGACATGTATTTATTTACAACTCCTATTTATTTTGATGTCTTAATACTAACATATTGAAGTTTTCAGACAAAGTAATGTCTCTTTATAATTGAAGAAAAATAATTCAAAGAATTTAATATTTACTTTAAATATTAGAACGTATGAATTAAACTAGTATTTATGAGAGGATGAACAAAACATGAGAATAATGTTTATAGGGGATATCGTAGGTAAAATTGGACGAGACGCAATTGAAACGTACATACCTCAACTGAAGCAAAAGTATAAACCAACAGTTACAATTGTAAATGCTGAAAATGCAGCACATGGTAAAGGTTTGACTGAAAAAATATATAAACAATTACTAAGAAATGGTGTAGATTTCATGACTATGGGTAATCACACATATGGTCAACGTGAAATTTATGATTTTATAGATGAAGCAAAACGTCTAGTAAGACCAGCGAATTTTCCGGATGAAGCGCCGGGAATTGGTATGAGATTTATACAAATTAATGATATTAAACTTGCAGTTATTAATCTGCAAGGAAGAGCGTTTATGCCAGATATTGATGATCCTTTTAAAAAGGCAGATCAATTAGTCAAGGAAGCACAAGAACAAACTCCGTTTATATTTGTTGATTTTCATGCAGAAACAACTTCTGAAAAGTATGCAATGGGATGGCATTTAGATGGTAGAGCTAGCGCTGTTGTTGGAACGCATACACACATTCAAACAGCAGATGAACGTATTTTACCAAAGGGGACAGGGTATATAACGGATGTTGGTATGACAGGTTTTTATGACGGCATTTTAGGAATAAATAAAACAGAGGTAATTGAGCGTTTTATCACTAGTTTGCCACAAAGACATGTTGTTCCAAATGAAGGTAGAAGTGTATTATCTGGTGTTGTTATTGATTTAGACAAAGAAGGTAAAACAAAGCACATCGAACGTATATTGATAAATGATGACCATCCATTTTCAACATTTTAAAATTACGTAAGTAAACATTCGAATTGGACCCTATCGTCCATTAGTATGAATTTAATATAGTACCACTGTTTACATAGTAAATCGGTGGTTCTTTTTGTTATCATTTAATATGAAATATATCCATAGGAGGCATATAACTATGAAACCACAATTATCGTGGAAAGTTGGCGGTCAACAAGGCGAAGGTATTGAATCAACTGGGGAAATCTTCGCTACGGCTATGAATAGAAAAGGATATTATTTATATGGATATAGACATTTTTCAAGTCGTATCAAAGGTGGACATACGAATAATAAAATTAGAGTTTCTACGACGCCTGTTCATGCAATTAGTGATGATTTAGATATTTTGATTGCATTTGACCAAGAAACAATTGATGTTAACCATCATGAAATGAGAGAAGACAGTATTATTTTAGCTGATGCCAAGGCTAAACCTGTGAAACCAGAAGGATGTCATGCACAGCTTATTGAATTACCTTTTACAGCAACCGCTAAAGAATTAGGTACAGCATTAATGAAAAACATGGTTGCAATAGGTGCTACTAGCGCATTGATGAATTTGAATACAAATACATTTGAAGAACTTATTACTAATATGTTTTCTAAAAAAGGTGACAAGGTAGTTGAAGTCAATATCCAAGCATTAAACGAAGGTTATCAATTAATGCAATCCCGCTTACCTGAAATCGACGGGGACTTTGAATTAGAGTCAACAGATGCACTACCACATCTATATATGATTGGTAACGATGCCATTGGATTAGGTGCAATTGCTGCAGGTTCGCAATTTATGGCGGCATATCCTATTACACCTGCGTCTGAAGTTATGGAATATATGATTGCCAATATATCTAAAGTAAACGGAGCGGTTATTCAAACAGAAGATGAAATTGCTGCTGTAACTATGGCTATTGGTGCAAATTATGGTGGAGTCAGAGCGTTTACGGCTAGTGCTGGTCCAGGTTTATCTTTAATGATGGAAGCAATTGGATTATCTGGTATGACTGAAACGCCATTAGTCATTATTAATACTCAACGAGGTGGACCTTCTACTGGATTACCTACGAAACAAGAACAGTCAGATTTAATGCAAATGATTTATGGTACACATGGTGATATTCCAAAAATAGTTGTAGCACCAACTGATGCAGAAGATGCATTTTATTTAACTATGGAAGCCTTTAATTTAGCAGAACAATATCAATGCCCTGTTATAGTTTTAAGTGATTTGCAATTATCTTTAGGTAAACAAACTGTTGAAAAATTAGATTATAATCGCATTGAAATTAAACGTGGTGAAATCATTCAATCTGATATTGAACGTGAAGAAGATGATAAAGGTTATTTCAAGCGTTATGCGTTAACATCCAATGGTGTTTCTCCTAGACCTATCCCCGGTATTAAAGGAGGTATTCATCATATAACTGGTGTGGAACACAATGAAGAAGGTAAACCTAGTGAATCTGCATCAAATAGACAACAACAAATGGAAAAACGAATGCGTAAAATTGAGCAGTTACTAATTGAATCGCCAGTAGAAGCTAACTTACAACATGAAGATGCAGATATTCTTTATATCGGTTTTATTTCTACAAAAGGTGCAATTCAAGAAGGTAGTAACCGTTTGAATCAACAAGGCATAAAAGTTAACACTATACAAATTAGACAATTGCATCCATTCCCAACAAGCGTTATTCAAGATGCAGTTAATAAAGCGAAGAAAGTCGTTGTAGTGGAGCACAATTATCAAGGACAATTGGCTAGTATTATAAAAATGAATGTCAATATTCATGATAAGATTGAAAATTATACAAAGTATGATGGGACACCTTTCCTACCACATGAAATCGAAGTAAAAGGCAAAATAATTGCTACTGAAATAAAGGAGATGGTATAGATGGCGACATTTAAAGATTTTAGAAATAATGTTAAGCCTAACTGGTGCCCTGGATGTGGCGATTTCTCAGTACAAGCTGCAATTCAAAAAGCAGCCGCAAATATAGGGTTAGAACCTGAAGAAGTAGCTATCATCACCGGTATAGGATGTTCTGGCCGTCTTTCAGGATATATTAATTCTTATGGCGTTCATTCTATTCACGGACGTGCATTACCTTTAGCTCAAGGTGTAAAAATGGCGAATAAAGATTTAACTGTTATTGCATCTGGAGGAGATGGTGATGGTTATGCTATAGGTATGGGGCATACAATCCATGCTTTAAGAAGAAATATGAACATGACGTATATAGTCATGGATAATCAAATTTATGGTTTGACAAAGGGACAAACATCGCCGTCATCAGCAGTAGGATTTGTTACTAAAACAACGCCAAAAGGTAATATAGAAAAAAATGTTGCGCCTTTAGAATTAGCATTATCATCTGGTGCCACATTTGTAGCCCAAGGTTTTTCAAGCGATATTAAAGGATTAACAAAACTAATTGAAGATGCAATTAATCATGATGGATTTTCATTCGTTAATGTCTTTTCACCATGTGTGACTTATAATAAAATTAACACATACGATTGGTTTAAAGAACATTTAACAAGTGTTGATGACATTGAAAATTATGATTCTACAGATAAACAATTAGCGACTAAAACTGTTATTGAACATGAATCTTTAGTAACTGGTATTGTTTATCAAGATAAAGAAACACCATCATATGAATCTCAAATTAAAGAGTTAGATGATACACCACTTGCTAAAAGAGATATCAAAATTACTGAAGACACCTTCAATGCATTAACTGAACAATTTATTTAATAATTAAAACTGAGTCGTATAAATGTATTTATAAAGTCAAGTCCAGACTCCTGTGTAAAATGCTATACAATGTTTTTACCATTTCTACTTATCAAAATTGATGTATTTTCTTGAAGAATAAATCCATTCATCATGTAGGTCCATAAGAACGGCTCCAATT